>CALFWP010000140.1 GCA_937927905.1 uncultured Neomegalonema sp. | reverse complement strand
CAGGCAAAAGCGGTTCGACTAACTTCCATATCCGATCTGTGACGACAAAACGTTCCGGGCGCATCTGAACCTCCTCAAAAGGAAGCTTGAATCACACCAGAATAAAAATAGACAATCTTTATTGTCCACAGTCCCTAGCGCTGTGAAGTGGCGAAAGCGGGGTTTTGCCAGACTTCGGCGTCTATGCGTTCAAGGGGCGGTCGCCCGAGTATGGCATCGCTGAGTTTTTCCGCGATCATAATCGTCGGGCTGTTGGTGTTTCCGTTCGTGACCATAGGCATGATCGAGGCATCAACCACACGCAGGCTGTCAATGCCATAGACCCGTCCGGCGGGATCAACGACCGCACCCTGATCCTGCCGCGCTCCCATGCGTGCGGTGCAGGTCAGGTGCCATTGTGTTGCGGTTTGATTGTTGAGAGCTTCATCAAGTTCCGCGTCCGATTGTACCGCTATGCCCGGAAAAATCTCATCACCTTTCAGGTCTTCGAACGCTTGTTGGTCAAGTAATTCTCTTACAAGGCGGATACCTGTCCGCATCCGTTCGCGGTCTCTGGAGTCTTTGAGGTAATTAACAAGAATGCGCGGCGGGTCCTTTGGATCGGCTGAACGCAATGTCACCGATCCCCGGCTATAGGCCCGCATCAGGCCGATATGAATCTGGAATGCGTGTTCCTGTAGCGGTTTCCATGTTGCGTCATCGACGGCCACAGGTGTCAGGGTCAGTTGCAGGTCCGGAAATTCGATCCCTGCGGAGGAGCGGATGCAGGCGACAACTTCAAACTGGTTTGAGGCGCATACACCCTTTCGTGTCAAAAGCCATTGCAGACCTGCCTTGAGCTTTCCTGCGGGACGGGTCTGCGGCCAGATCGACACCGGCTTTTTACATTTATATTTAAGCACAAAGTCCGGATGTTCGTTCAGGTTTTGCCCGACACCGGGCAGGTCAGCGGTGACTGCAATGCCCATCCCCTTCAGATGCTCTGCCGGTCCGATGCCCGACAGCATCAGCAGATGCGGTGATCCGATGGCTCCGGCACTGAGTATGACTTCCTTGTGTGCGGTTGCGGTGACAGACGTTCCGCCGGAGGGTCTGAATACCACACCCGTGGCGCGGCGGCCTTCAAGGATGATCCGTTCGACATGCACATCCGTTTTTACGGTCAAATTTTCTCTGTTCCTTACGGGGGCGAGATAGGCACGCGCCGTACTCCAGCGCTCGCCATTATGCACTGTGCTGTCAAGTGTACCGAACCCCTCCTGACGATATCCGCAAATATCATCGGTTACAGGATATCCGGCTTCTTTTCCTGCCTCCAGAAAAGCTTGGTTCAGCGGGTCGGTGGCTCTGGCGCGGTGGACATGCAACGGACCGTCACCGCCGCGATACGTGTCTGTTCCGCCCGCATAGTTTTCCATGCGTTTGAAATACGGCAGCACATCGGCATAGCTCCAGCCGTCACACCCGGCTTGCCGCCATCCGTCGTAATCAAGGGCGTGTCCGCGAATAAACAGCATACCGTTGATCGAGGACGACCCGCCAAGGGTTTTGCCCCGGTCATGCCGGAAGCGGCGGTCTTTCAACTCCGGTTCCGGTTCACCCTCAAAAGCCCAATTATGTTTTGTGCTGGTCAGGTTGGACAAAACCGCAGCCGGTATTTTCAGAGATAAAGCCGTGTTTGCAGGTCCGGCCTCAAGCAGCAAAATCCGGTGGCCACCGGCTTCGCTCAGACGGTTTGCCAGGACGCATCCCGCAGAGCCTGCACCGACAATAATATAATCATAGTCCATAGCGGTGTACCCTGTTGCGGATTGCAGCCGGATGTTATCAAAGCAATGTGTGGTGCGTTTTGCAAACCGGAATGTTCGGATGGTTTGTGAAGGCCGCACCGGTTTGCGGTCCGGAAGATGTTCAATAAGGTATTGTCTAATGTCCCCTTGGCCTGAACCATTTTACGCACATGGCACTTACGTCTCTGTCGTGCCGCTGTTGGACAGCCATGAGGCGGATTTGTCGGAGGCTGCTGCCGATGGTGACTTGCATCAGCTCTGGTATACGACGATTCCGAAACCGGAAGATGTCGGTGCGGAGATACAGCGTCGTCTCGGGTTGCGTGAGGCCGGGTCAATGCTGCCTTTTGCGGTAATCGAACGGGCAAGCGACCGGGCTGTCGGTATGACAACCTATATGAACATTGATGCGGCAAACCGGCGGCTGGAAATCGGCTCCACCTGGTATCGCAGATCAGTTCAGCGCACGCCGCTGAATACCGAATGCAAGCTGTTGTTGCTGCAACATGCGTTTGAAAACCTGAATTGTATCGCAGTGGAGTTCCGTACCCACTTTCTAAATACTCAAAGCCGCCGCGCAATCGAGCGGCTCGGGGCGAAACCCGATGGTATCTTGCGCGCTCATATGATCATGGATAACGGGACTGTGCGCGATACTGCGGTGTATTCGATTATTGCTGCGGAATGGCCGACGGTAAAAGCCAACCTGACCTGGCAACTTGAAAAACCGCGCTGAGAAAAGCTGTTCAAAACCGTAGCTGACCCATTAAGAAAGTCACATGTCACAACCTGCCCCCATCCGCCAACTGCCCGAGGGCGTCGTTAATCGCATTGCAGCCGGCGAAGTGATCGAACGTCCGGCGGCTGTTGTTAAAGAGCTTGTGGAAAACGCCCTTGATGCCGGTGCGGGGCGTGTTGATGTTGTCATCCGTGACGGTGGCCGTACTTTGATCAGGGTCACTGATGACGGCCATGGCATGGCGGCGGATGATCTGCCGCTTGCTCTGACACGCCACGCGACATCCAAGACCGACGGCACGGATTTGCTGGCGATTCATTCCTTCGGATTCCGCGGCGAGGCATTGCCCTCGATCGGATCGGTGGCGCGGCTGTCGATCATATCCCGCCCTGCGGACAGTGATGCGGCGCGCCTTCAATGCATTGCCGGTGATCTTGGCTCTGTGGAACCGGCGGGTCATCCGCACGGAACCACAGTGGAAGTGCGGGATCTGTTTTTTGCGACACCGGCGCGGCTCAAGTTTCTGAAATCCGAGCGGGCGGAGACCCAGGCGATTGCCGAAGTGGTCCGCCGTCTTGCGATGGCGCACCCGCAGGCCGGGTTTTCGCTGACGGAAAAGGACCGTACGATTTTTAAGGCCCGTGCAGAAAGCGGTGATCTCTTTGATGCAAGACGATCGCGGCTGGTCGCCGTTATGGGAAGAGACTTTGCCGAGACCGCACTTGTCATTGATGCCGAACGCGAAGGCCTGCATCTCGGCGGCTATGCATCGGCCCCAACGGATCACCGGGCAACAGGACAGGCGCAGCATTTGTTCGTCAACGGGCGGCCAGTGCGTGATAAGCTTTTGGTCGGAGCTGCGCGTGCGGCCTATGCCGACGTTGTGCCGCGCGGACGGCATGCGGCCCTGGTGCTGTTTCTCGATCTTGAGTCCCGCCGTGTGGATGTCAATGTGCACCCTGCGAAAACCGAAGTCCGGTTCCGCGAATCCGCTGCGGTTCGCGGATTAATTATCGGTGCATTGCGCCAGGCGCTGGCAGAGGCCGGACACCGGGCACCTGCACTGGGTAAGGCCGGTCCTTTGGGGCAGCCCGCTCCTGTTGCCCGCGGCATGGCAACAGGCGGGTTCAGCGGATATGCTTACCGTCCGCCTCCACCTGTTCCGCAGGGGCTTGCCGAAACCGCCACCGCATTCCAGCGGCCGCAGCAGGAGCTTGCAGTTGATGGTTGGTCCGCACCGGAAACCACTGCGGGTGAACCGGATTACGGACCCGATATGCAGGTGAAGCCGTCAGAGATTGTGCCTGAAACAGCACTTAATCTGCCGCTCGGTATTGCCCGTGCGCAAATTCACGAAACCTACATCGTGGCGCAAAATGCAGAAGGCATGATCCTGGTGGATCAGCATGCCGCCCATGAACGTCTTGTCTATGAACGGATGAAAGCTGCACTTGCCGGATCCGGCATTGCACGACAGGTTCTTCTGATCCCCGAGATTGTGGAGCTGCCGCCCGGGTCTGCTGATGCGCTGCTTGAGGAGACGCAAGCCCTTGAAAGATTTGGTCTTGTTATTGAAAGTTTCGGTGCGGATGCGGTGTCTGTCCGTGAAACCCCGGCGATGTTTGGTGCAATAGATACGGCCAGTCTGATCAGGGATCTTGCGGAGGCACCGGAGTCTCTTAAAGACACCCATGCGCTTGACGTCAAATTGCGCCATGTCTGCGCGACCATGGCATGTCACGGGTCGGTGAGAGCAGGGCGGAGGCTTAATCATGCGGAGATGAATGCATTGCTGCGTGATATGGAGGCAACGCCGAACTCTGCAACCTGTAATCATGGCAGGCCCACCTCCGTACTATTGTCACTTGCGGAAATAGAGCGTTTGTTTGCCAGGCGATGATCGGATGTGACTCATAAATTGACCCCTTTTTGATCTTTTTATGGTCACTCTTTGAATTTCTTTATCCACAGGAAAAAGGTATCTGAACTGTTTGTGTACGGTAGGTTCCTATTTTAATGCATGTGAATAATTCTGGTTTTCTTCGTTTTACTTTGTATAAATCATTATATCTATGGTTGAATTTTTATTTGACTTCCCAGTAAGGCGTACCGCTGTATTTGCTTTTCAATAAATCAATGAATGCTCTTGTTTTCGGCGGTGTAAATGAAGACGGGGGTCGTACAGCATAAATTTCACCGTCATTTTCAAAGGCCCAACCTTCCAGTATTTGTACCAACCGGCCCGTTTTCAGGTCCGGACCGACATCCCAGATTGATTTGACTGCAATGCCCAAACCCATAAGCACTGCATCGCGGATAACGGCCCCGCTGGTGGACCGGATCGGGCCGCTGACACGTACGGCAACAGTCTCACCGTTTCGCGTAAAGCTCCAATTGCGTAAATTCGGCTGATATACTGCATCAAAGCGGCTGCATTCTTCAGGGCGATCAGGCATGCCATTGCGGGCAATAAACTCAGGAGAGGCAATGACGACCCGGCGGTTCGGAGCCAGGCGTGTACGGGTCAGTGTTGAATCGGTTGCGACACCGATTCTGATCCCGAGGTCATACCCTTCATCAACCAGATTGATCAGTTCATCGGATAGCTGGATATCCAATTGAACATCAGGATATCTTTCCCTGAATTCAGGCAGGAAGGGCAAGATATGCTTGCGTCCGAACGGTCCGGGAACTGTTGCGCGCAAAAGGCCGCGCGGCGTGGCGCTGCTTGCACTGAGGCTGGCGCGGCCGTTCTCCAACTCCATGACCGCCCGTTCAGCATGGCCGAGAAAAGCGGCACCATCGGCAGTCAGTGATAGTGAACGTGTGGTACGTGCCATCAGGGACGTGCCGAGATCGCGCTCCAAAGCGGTTAGTCTCGCGCTGGAGGCTGCGGGGGACAATCCGATTTCCTTACCTGCCGCAGTCAATGAGCCGTGCCGTGCGGCCAGAATGAAGAGGTTCAGGTCATCAATTTTCATAAACAGCTGCCGTTAGCAATGCGGTCAATTATTTTGTATATATTGATAATGTTTCATAAAATATGCCAATTATCAAATATATTTTAATTGTTTATCTTTGCTTCAACAGCGAACAGGAGAATAAACATGTCCTACTCCCTTGATCACAGAACCATAGAAACAGCAATGCGTCGCGCGCGTGTTCAGCGGGCCATCGCAATCCGCAAAGTCATATCCTATTCAACGCAAGGGTTGCGCCGGGCTGCACATGGACTCGTCGCGGTCTTTTCTTGAATGGAAGCCGAGCATTAGAGTCAGCGTTACATCGGAAGATGGCAGAATGTAAAAACGATAGCGTGTGCTGCTATGCTTTTGGTGTTCTGTCTTCCCAGGTTCTTCCGATGCCGATTACGAGAAACCATCCGATTGTGAATATCAGCATGACTTTTGCGGCAATCAACGGTTCCGGCGCGGTCCAAACGGCGATAATCAGGGCAATGCTACCTATTGTCGCCATAGTCAGATTGGTTCGCTTGAGATGTTCCACGCGAAACGGGTGGACAAATTTTAGTGGCACAAATGTGAAAACGGCAAATGCGACAGTGAAGGCTAGTGCTGTCCATGGCTCCGGCATAAAGACGTAAAATCCGAAAATCACGAGATTCCAGAGTGCCGGAAAACCGCGGAAATAATTGTCATGGGTTTTATGGCGAAGATCGGAGAAATGATATTGAGATGTCATCAGAATCAGCGCCGCCGCCGGAATACCCCAGCCTTCGGGCATAACGGGCAACCACCAGATATATACAGCGGGAACAATGACATAAGTGAAATAATCGACAATATTGTCGATTGTTACACCGTCAACATTCGGCAAATGCTCTGTGACGGCGAATTTGCGTGCCAATGTGCCGTCTACGCCATCAATGATCAGTGCCAGTATAAGCCACCAGATCGCGTCTTTTGGGTTGTTGTTGATAATATGTGTCAACGCCAGAAAGCCGCATACGGCACCGCTCATAGTGAACAAGTGCACGCCCCAGGCACGGATTTGTTGCGTTGTCACAAAGCGTCTCCTCAAATGACGTATTCTTCATAATGTAATTTCAGACTTAAATCCATACTAACACTAATGTTACGCATTGCTATGTACATATGCCAATTACAAGGTACGCAATACATAGTGTCGCACCTACTATTAAAGTTACCGAAGCGGCGTTTTGACAATTATGAGAGTATGTCGTCAATTGCCGGATGGGTCGTCTTTTCGGTATTTGAGCGGTCTTGCGGTTTGTTGTGCTGTGCGTGGGTGGCCTCAAATGTCTGGAGTGATCCGCCCGTTTTCCCCGGGCCAGGGGTACCGGCCGGCAACTCTTATCATGTCGGCAAGTGCGGGAGAATGCTGCCGCCCCGCTACGGTTACAAGGCTTACAGTTCTTGAGACTTTCGGCTCTCTCAGAGGACGGGTGCTGATGCCGTCCAGAATCGGCATATGTTCCGGCATTATGGAACAGCCTAAGCCCGCGATAATCATAGCTTGAACCCAATCCTCGCGTTCTGAGCGGTATTTAACGTTAAACCCGAGCGTTTCCGGTCCGTCTATCGCCTCATAATGCTCTATAAATTCACAATGAACCCGCTGAAGGTATTCCAACCCCTTTAATGCGCTGATATTGACGGCATCCTGACGCTGAAAAGCATGACCGGTCGGAAAGGCAACCATATAACGTTCGGTATAAAGCGGAATAGCGTGCAGCATTTCAGGTAAAACCGGCATCGCCATTAATGCGACATCCAACTGTCCATCCGTCATCGCATGAATGAGGGCTTTACCGGTATCTTCTGTCATTTCGATTTCAAGTCCGGGGATTTCCGTACGCAGTTTGCGTAAAAAACCGATCATTCGTGTCGGGGCGATTGTTGACATGACGCCAAGCCGTATTTTGGTCGTCCCGTCACTGAAAAAGTCAACAGCATCTTCACGGGCTGCGTTGCTGGCATCGGCGACACGCTCGATATGCGGTTTGATTCGCCTGCCAAGTTCTGTCAGAAT
>CALFWP010000139.1 GCA_937927905.1 uncultured Neomegalonema sp. | reverse complement strand
TGCTGGAACAAGTCTTTGAAACGGCCATCATATTTTTTCATGATGGTGTTTTTCGTTGACAAATAGACCGGAAAACCCCGTGCCAGGCCGTAATTCATGCTTGCCCGGGCAAAATCCTTGATGGATTCGTCCAGGTTGTACATTGCCATGGTCACACCGGAGCCCGGCGCGTCAAAGACCTCGTGTTCGATGGTCTCACCGTCTTCGCCGACAAATTTTATGGTCAACTTGCCCTTGCCGGGAAAGCGGAAATCCGTTGCGCGGTACTGATCGCCGAATGCGTGACGGCCGACGACAATAGGTTGCGTCCAGCCGGGAACAAGGCGTGGGACGTTTGAACAGATAATAGGTTCGCGGAAGATGACACCGCCGAGAATATTGCGGATGGTTCCGTTCGGAGAGCGCCACATTTTTTTGAGGCCGAATTCCTCGACCCGTTGTTCATCGGGTGTGATTGTCGCACATTTGACGCCGACGCCGTGCTGTTTGATAGCTTCTGCAGCGTCGATTGTGATCTGATCGTCTGTTCTGTCCCGTTCTTCAATACCGAGGTCGTAATATTTCAGGTCGATATCCAGATAGGGCAGGATCAGTTTTTGCTTGATAAAATCCCAGATAATGCGTGTCATTTCATCGCCGTCGAGTTCGACGACCGGGTTATCGACCTTAATCTTGCTCATGGAAATCCTCTGTGCCGGAAACTGCGGCAAGTGCCGCCTTATGATGCGCTGCACCATAGTCTGCTGTGTGCCGTGTAGCAAGGCGGACGGAACCACAGGCTGTCAGTCATAAGCGTCACACTGTACGGATTATGTAAAATTTTATGTATCCCGGTGCGCTGCTTTCATCATTTTATTTAAATTTGACCAGTACACATAATTTTTATCGGACGCAGAACTTTCCGGTTGAAAGCATGTAAAGGGGCCAGAATGTCAAAACGGTATATTCGCACGCTGCTCATGGCGGGCGCAGCAACAGCTTCTGTTACCTCTGCATCCTGGGCCGGTGAATTCAGCCGTGTTATTGTTTTCGGAGACCGGTTTCTGGATGCCGGGCAATACGTTTCCGGCCAGACTGTTTTTGCGGATGAAGATGAAGAGCTTGGGGACCGCAGAGAGAGGTTTACAAACCGTGTTGCAGGTGGCGGCGAAGGGAATACCTGGGCAACGCGGGTATCACGCGCACTCGGATATGGCGATACACTGCCGTCACAGCCCTCGGTATTACCGGGTGCAACGGAAGAACCTGCAAGCGGGCTGAACTACGCCGCCGGTTTCCGGGATGCGCGATCTGTCAGGGACTCTGTAACCGGTGTGTCGCAAACATCTACAATTTTATATCGCAATAGTGACGGCACTGAAGTAATTGTTCCCGGAAGTACAATACCAGGGCTTTTGAATGACCCGGATCGTGCGGGTTTGGCTGAAAATTCTATTGCGATTATTAATGGCGGATCGGAAGATATCGAGAGGCTGGCAAATGTTAATCGTACGCTGGCCGACAGTGTCGCACCGTTGAGCGCAACATTCGTAACGGATGTAACACAGCGGAATACGATTGCGGAAAGCGCTGCACTTGATATCGCTCTGAGCGCGGCCGCATTACGGGATGCCGGTGCCGGATTGGTTGTTGTCAGTAATCTTTCCGATATGGGAAGTACCCCGGAAGTTCTCAATGAGGCTGAATCCGCAAGTCAGGGTTTGGCCGAATTGAATGCACTGGTTTCGTCCGGAACACTTTCTGCCACCGATCCCCGCGTTATCAGCGCAAGAATTGCACTTGAAGGTATAATCGCAAATCCTGATGATGTTTCGCGCTTCCGTACAGAGGGTACGAACCGTTTCAATACTGTTTTATCGCAACTTCTTGAGGACGAAGACGGGATCGTGGTTCTTGATCAGAACAGCATCGTTGCGGAGATCATTGCCGATCCCGAGAGATTCGGATTGTCCGGTGCTTTCAATCAGAGCGAGTCATGTTTGGAATCCAGCACTCTTTTCCCGTGTGACACCAGTGGTGTGGCCCGCCCGTCAGAAGTGTTTTTTAACGATGGTTCCGAAATAACAACGTCTGCTCATGCTTTGCTTGCGGATCATGCATCCTCGGTCATCAGCGCACCTGTGCTGGTTTCCGGAATTCCTTTTTCTGCAATTGCAGCGGGTCGTGAAGCGTCATATGTCGCCCGATCGCAGGTTATACCTGAGCGGATTAGAGAAGCCGGTTGGAGGCCCTTCATATCTGCCAATGTAAATCAGTCCACGAGGGATGACGTTGCCGGACAGGGCGGACCAGGAGTGCTGGGATTGTCAGGCAGCGGCGGTGTCATTTATGATTTTGAGGACGGTTTCTCTTTGGGGGTTTCTGCGTCATATAAGAATATTGATGACGCTTTAAGCGGTGCTGCCGGAGTAGGATTTGACGGATCGTCCGTTAGTGCGACACTGTTTGCCGGGGCGGATTTCGGGCGTATTTTCGGAAATGCAGTCATAACGGCAGGCCAGGTCGATTATGATGAAATTGTACGCGAGGCGCGTATCGGCGCGGCACGCATTGAAAATACAGGATCATCAGAGGCGGATGTTTACGGTGCCTCGCTTGAGGTCGGTTACCGCAGTTTGAACAGCGGTATTGTTTCTGCCGGTCCGATTGTAGCTGTGGATCGCTACGAAGCCGAAATTGACGGGTACCGGGAAAGTGGCTGGACCGCAACAGCGGTGGAATATGATGATATTAAAGTCAGCACCACGACAGCAAGTCTCGGCATGTTTCTTGAGGGCGGCAATCTGAAAGATGCACAGGCACCAATCTTTTTCCGTGCCAAAGCGCTTTATACCCGTGAGTTAGAGAATGGCGGAGGTACTGTGACTGCACGTTCCTTATTTTCGCCGACCAATACATTTTCACGTGAAGGTCAGGACGGACAGGATGACAGCCTGACCATAGGCGCACAGCTGATTTATGATTTCGGCGCGTTTATCGGTTCTATCGGATATGATGCGCGTATCGGTGGAAACAGTGATCATTCAGGCCGTGTTGACGTCAGCGTACCTCTTGGACGGAAGCTCTGATGCGTTCCGGGTAAGGATTTTTCCGTAAAAAGCTTCCGCAGCAATGCGGCGGCTTTTGTGCTGTTATCGTCAGGACGTAACGGGCTTGCACGCGCGGCATTGCTGCTTATTGTCGCCACTATGACAGGTATATCATTTGAACTTCACAAGACCGATGGCTCTGCCCGGCGCGGCACGTTGCATACGCCCCGTGGAGATATCCGCACACCGGCTTTTATGCCGGTCGGGACGGTGGCTACGGTCAAGGCGATGCTGCCGGGGTCCGTGCGTGAGACAGGCGCGGATATCCTGCTCGGTAATACGTATCATCTGATGCTGCGTCCCGGGGCCGAACGCATGGAGCGGCTGGGCGGTTTGCACAAATTCATGAACTGGGACCGGCCCATCCTGACCGACTCGGGCGGGTTTCAGGTCATGTCCCTGGCCGGGTTGCGTAAAATGACGGAAGAGGGTGTCACATTCCGCTCTCACATAGACGGTTCCAGACACATGCTGTCGCCGGAAACCTCTATGGAGATTCAGCGTCAGCTCGGGTCCGATGTCGTGATGGCGTTTGATGAATGTACGCCCTACCCGTGTACCCGCGAAGAGGCCCAGTCATCCATGGAGCTGTCGATGCGCTGGGCGCAGCGGTCCCGTGACGCCTTTGGTGATCGTCCCGGACATGCGTTGTTCGGTATTCAGCAGGGCGGTGTATACGAAGATTTGCGTGCCCGTAGTGCCGAAGCCCTGTGCGGCATCGGCTTTGACGGTTATGCCGTTGGCGGCCTCGCGGTCGGCGAAGGGCAGGATCTGATGTTTGCCACACTCGATCATTGCGTGGCTCATCTGCCCGCTGACCGTCCGCGCTATCTGATGGGGGTCGGAAAGCCCGATGACCTGCTCGGGGCGGTGGAGCGCGGGATTGATATGTTTGATTGTGTCCTGCCGTCCAGGTCCGGGCGCAACGGCCAGGTGTTTACACCGCGCGGTCCCGTCAATATACGCAACGCCCGCCATGCCGAAGATCCGCGCCCTCTGGATGAAAGCTGTGACTGTCCGGCGTGCTCAGGTTACAGCCGCGCTTACCTGCATCATGTTCACCGTGCACAGGAGATTATCGCCTCGATGTTGCTGACATGGCATAATCTGAGGTATTATCAGCGCCTTATGCAAGGTATGCGGGATGCGATTGAGGATGGTCGTTTCAGTGTCTTTGCAGCCGGAACGCGTTCTACGTGGGCCGAAGGTGATATTGAACCGGCATAATACCGTTATCTGTCGTTGTCGGTTGATACCGTCAGGCGCAATAGAAAAAACGCTGCTGCCCCCCGGCAACAGCGCTTTTATTAGAAAGAGCACCCTCGACCGGCTGCTTCCCTGATGAGCCAATCCTCTCTCCGTCCGGAAGCACTGCTGATCGGCGGCGCTCCTATTCTGTGCGCAAGGTGCCGGATGATGGCTGTGTATTTGGGTTCCTTTAGGGAGCCTTTTATATCACAGTTGCTCCGGCCTGCCTTTAGTGTGCCACGGCCTCTACCGCTGCACGTGCAACACCGAAGGATGCAACAGCTGTTTTGACATCAAAAATCGGCGTTTGATCTCCGACGCATCCTGCCTGCTTGAGCATGGCATACCCGTGCCACCCCGACCAGATGCCGGCGACGATACGGTCGACTTCCTCAGGTGAACGGGCTTCTTTGACGGATGATGCAACCGCCTCATGCAAAGGCCGCAAGGCGTCCTTAAGTCCGTCACGCACAGCATCCGGCATTGTTCCACCATGCTCTTCTGTGCGGAAAGCCAGATTGAACTCGCCGCCCTTTTCTTCCGCGAAGGCAATGTAGGACCGGCCAAGTGCAGCGACGAGGGAATCCGTGCTGCCTGAGGTTGTTGCTGCCGCATTCAGCTCTCCGGCGAGTTCTGTGACCGCCTGAACCTGAAGGTAGGTGATGATATCCGCTTTGTTTTCGAAATAGGTATAAAGGCTCATAGCACTCATACCGACTTCTTTGGCGATCCCGCGAATTGTGACTTTTTCAGCGCCTTGCTCGTCCATAATGTGACGGGCAGCAACAGCGGCTTTTTCGCGTACGATCGACTTTTCTTCTTCCGTAAGTGGTTTACGTGGCATATTCGGGTCCCCCGACCTGTTTTCTCTAATGTCCCAAGCAGTGCGAGCGTCCCTTCTCGTCCTGCGATAGACGTACTATGCGAGAAAAACTTGGGGATATTCTTAATGCGCACGAAAAAAATTGCGATTACGGAGTAAAAAGCGCTTATTTCTCAAGGTAAATAGAAATAAACCTTAATATATTTCTTAACGTTAATATCTGTTCACTTTAAAAAAGGGCTGAAAGCAGCCCTTTTATCTTGTAAAAAAATGCACACTCATTTTTTGTGCAGTGTCCATAACGCGGGCAATAAAAATGCTGCCAATGCCAGTTTCAGGGCATCGCCGACTAAAAATGGCGTCATTCCATTTGCAATTGTCCACTCCCATCCCTTGGAATAAGGCTGCATGTTAAGCCATATCAAGCCGGGGATATAAATCAGGGCGCTGCCGATCAGCATGGCAAGGGCCATTGTCGGGATCGTACGGTCCCAACCCCTACGGGCCAGCCATCCCAGAACGCCCGCTGCGAGAACAAATCCCAGCAGATAGCCGCCTGAACCACCTATCATATAGAACAGGCCATTATTTTCGGCGGATGAGGATGTGAAAACATCAAATCCCAAGGCACCGACTGCCAGATACACAATCATCGTAGTGACACCCAATCCGGCACCGTAAGCGGCCCCGACGGTCAGCACCACAAAAGTCTGCATTGTTACAGGGACCGGCCACATCGGTATTCTGATCTTAGCGGCGATGGCCATGGCGAAAACGCCGAATGCTACCAGGATAGCGGCGCGCACCCAGCGTGCGGCATCCGTATCCCTTGCGGGCCAGAAAACATGTGAAAGTGTAGGTGCGGTTGCCGCGCTGTGCATGTTTATCCCTCTGATCGCATGATGAACTTCAAACAATGCGCGGAAGATGCACCGGACACGCCGTCTTTTGCAAGTACGCTCGGAAATCTTTTGTTAACGGTGATAGGTTGTGCGCGATGTGTAGTTTTTTCGCGGTCCGTCTACTGTCCATGTTACCTGCCAGTGATCGGGCAGATTGAATGTATATTGCCCGTTATAACGATCCTCTCCGCAAAGGTGGGACACACGGATTATGCCGTAATCCGGAGTAAACCGGTGAAAAGGCGTATTATCGTGATGACAGACTACGATATCAGGACGTTCAAAAATCCATTTATAAGATCGTGAGGCGTGTAGTTTTGTTCCAGCAAGCATTAAAGTGCCGCTTTCGTGGTGGTAGAGTGTCTCATCCCGGCGGGTAAATGATGCAGTGCCTTCAAAATCACCCTGCTGGTTTCCCATACGATCGTCGATTTTGCGAATGATATTCCAAATTCCGGGTAGAGTGTCGTAAATGAGTGTGTACATCGGCGCCGGGTTTCCGGTGTTGATTGGCTTTACGGATTGCTGAGATGTAATGACTGTTTTACTGAATAAAAGACTGCGGCGGTTCCGTATGGCGCTGGAAACCGCCTCGGGGTTGCGGGCGCAGGGATTTTTTACGCCGTACCGTTATGCAGCGGAGGCAAAGCCCGCAGAGGGCTATCCTGAAATCGAGGCGGCATTCCGTCTGCGCGGTGAGATGATGAGAGCTTTACTGCAGGATTTAAACACTCTGATGCCGGATATGCAGCGGATTGGCGGCAAGCCTGCACCCGCTCCGCGTTGGGATCAGGGCTGGTTCGGGACGCTGGATGCGGCAGCGGCATATGCTCTTGTCCGCCGGTCACCACCCGGACGCATTATTGAAGTCGGTTCCGGGCATTCCACGCGGTTTCTGGCGCGTGCGCTGAAAGATACAGGCGCACAGGCCAGCCATATCTGTATTGACCCCGAACCGAGGGCTGCCCTTCTGGATTTGCCGGTTAAGTGGGAAAAGGCGTTGCTGTCTGCCGCTCACCTGCCGTTGTTCGATACGCTGGAGGCTGGCGATATCGCGTTTTTCGATTCCAGCCATATCCTTTGGCCCGGATTGGATGTGGATTTGATCTTCAACCGTATTCTGCCACGCCTTAAACCTGAGGTACTGGTTCACATCCACGATATTTTCCTGCCCGACCCTTATCCGAAAGATTGGGATTGGCGGGGATATACGGAACAGAACGGGTTAAGCGGCTGGTTTATGGGCGGAGCATATAATGTTGTTTTTTCGAGCCATTATGCGGCGACACGCTTGAATGCCATGGAGACAGTCGCGGCATTGCCCCGCCATGCGGAGGCGGTAGATTCCAGCCTGTGGATGGTCAAAGCATGATGAATCAGCCGTCCTTTATTCTTATCGAGCCGCAGATGGGCGAGAATATCGGTGCTGCGGCACGGGCCATGGGTAATTTCGGTCTTGAACGGATGCGGGTGGTCAATCCGCGTGACGGCTGGCCGAACGCACGTGCAGAAGCCATGGCCGCCAATGCGGGGGGTATTCTTGAAAATGCACAGCTTTTCGGGACCTCCTCCGAGGCGATGGCGGATCTGACGGTGGTTTATGCAACAACCGCGCGTCCCCGTGACCTGACCAAGCGGGTGCTCACGCCGGAGGCTGCGGCCAGTGAAATGCGCGCATTGACCTCGCAGGGCGAAAAAGTCGGGGTCTTATTCGGACGCGAACGTAGCGGTCTGGAAAATGAAGATATCGAGCGGGCAGGGGCGATTATCACCGTACCGGTTGATCCGGAGTTTCCATCGCTCAATCTCGCGCAATGCACGCTTCTTATGGGCTATGAGTGGTTGAAAGTCGCAGATCAGACCCCGCCGGAGACTCTTGACCCCGGCAAAGACGGGTTTGCGGAACGCGGCGATGTCGAGCATCTGCTGAATTTTATGCAAACCGAGCTGGAGGAGTCCGGGTTTTTCTGGCCCGAAGACAAGAAAGGGTCTATGATTGTGACCTTGAGAAATCTCTATCACAGATTGCCTTTGACGGCTGCGGATCTGCGCCTGATCTGGGGGGCAACGCGTTCTCTTGCTGCAAAGAGGCGTTCGGTGCGGCGTTAAATGCCGCACGGGTTGCAGCGCGGGCATTGCCGCTTTATCTCCAGCGCTGTAATTCACACGAAAGGCTGATGATGGCTGAGAAAAAGACGCGCGCTCTGTTTGATGAGGCCGGATCGCAGGACACGCAGGCACCTGTGGTCCCCGGTGCTGCGACGATGAAAAAATCAGCAGACCGGCAGCGTATCCGCATCTGGCAGTTCAGTCTTGCTGTGCTGGTTGTGGTGATGGTGGCCGTCGGTGGTCTGACGCGGTTGACCGATTCTGGGCTTTCGATCACGGAATGGAACCTTGTCACAGGTATTCTTCCGCCGCTTAGTGCGGAAGGGTGGCTTGCGGAATTCGCCAAATACCAGACAATCCCGGAATTTGAATTGAACAAACCCACAATGGCGGAATTCAAGGTGATTTACTGGTGGGAATGGGGACACAGGTTTCTGGGCCGCATTGTCGGGCTGGCCTTTATCCTGCCGTTCGTATGGTTTCTGATGCATAAAGCCATCCCTGCGGGATGGACAAAGCGCCTGCTAATCCCCGGCGTTCTCATCGGCTTGCAAGGGGCTATCGGATGGTGGATGGTGACATCGGGGCTTGCGGGGTCTGACCGTGTGGATGTCGCGCCCTATCGCCTTGCGACGCATCTGGGCCTTGCCTTCGTGATTTTCTGTCTACTGGTGTGGAATGTGTTCTGCCTCGGCGAAGCGGAACATGATTTGCTGTCCGCGCGTCGTCGTCGTTTCAAGCCGCAGCTCGGTTTCGGCGGCCTGACCGTGGCGCTGATCTTTGTTCAGGTGCTGTGCGGTGCCATGGTCGCCGGTCTGGATGCGGGGCGGGGCTATACCGATTGGCCGCTGATGCAGGGACAGTTCTTTCCGCCCGATGATACGCCGGAGGCCATCTGGCAATTCATACACCGGATGCTGGGTTATACCGTGATTGCGGTTGTGGCCGCGTTCTGGTGGAAAACCCGTGCTACGGGTCATAAAGAGCTGAAATTCTGGGGCATGGTGGCAATGCTCTGGGCGTTTACGCAGGTATTCTGGGGTATTGTCACGTTGATGGGCGGGGCGCAGACCCATCATGCGATTGTGCATCAGCTCGGCGCGCTGGTGATGCTTTGGGTGATGCTGCGGGCGATGTTCGCCGCAGCCTATCCGCCGGAGCAAAAGATTGCGCGCGCATGACTGACCCTGTGCTCAGCATTGATGAATTGAATGCCTTTCTTTTGCGGGAGTTTCCGCAGGTCGCCCCTGATGTTCGGATAGAGGCGCTTGAACCAATGACGGCAAGTATGCGCCTATACCGCCACGAAAAACATTTGCGGCCCGGCGGCACGATATCAGGCCCGTCCATGGCGCTGCTCGCGGATGTAACCGCCTATGTCGCCTTGCTGGGCATGATCGGAGAAAAAGCGCTGGCGGTGACGACC
Source organism: uncultured Neomegalonema sp. (assembly GCA_937927905.1). GTDB lineage: Bacteria > Pseudomonadota > Alphaproteobacteria > Rhodobacterales > Rhodobacteraceae > JAHDDY01. The sequence goes on along the minus strand of CALFWP010000139.1, from coordinate 9,225 downwards.
AACCTGTCGCTGAATTTCATGCGCAAGCCCGCCGATGCCGATTTGCTGTGCGACGGACGGTTGCTCAAGCTGGGCAAGCGCCTCGCGGTCGGGGATGCGGTGATGTATAGCGAGGGGGGCAGTCCCGCTGAACCCGTCGCCCATGCCAGTTTTACATATGCTTTGCCTTAACCCGTTTTGATTCCGGAGGTTCCATGAATCCGCTGCTAGAAGACTGGACGACACCCTTTGCCATGCCGCCTTTTGACAAGATCGGAGAGGCGCATTTCAAACCGGCCTTTGACGCGGCACTGAACGAGTGGAAAGCTGAAGTAGAGGCAGTGGCCACGGATACGGTACCACCGGATTTTGCCAATACCATCGAGGCGCTGGAACGTTCCGGCCGTGCGCTCGACAGGGTCGCCAGCGTGTTCTTTAATCTGTCAGGTTCCTGCTCTACAGATGGGCTTCAGGCGATTGAAGAACAGATCGCGCCGGAGCTGGCCAAAAGCCACGCTGAAATTTTCATGGATACGCGGCTGTTCGCGCGGGTCGATGCGGTGGGCACAGAGGGTCTGAGCGATGAACAGGCCCGTGTCCTGAAACTCTATAAGGAAAGTTTTGTCCGGGCCGGTGCCCGCCTTGACGCGGCGGAGCGGGAGCGTATGAGCGCGGTGATGCAGCGGTTGGCCAGCCTTGGGGCGCAGTTTTCCAAAAACCTGCTTGCCGATGAAAAGGCGTTTGAACTTGTCCTTGAAAAAGAGGCCGATCTGGACGGGCTGTCTCCTGCGGATGTCTCCGCCATGGCGCGCGCGGCGGAGGACCGGGGACACAAGGGCAAATGGGTGGTCACGGCCTCACGCTCTGCTGTTGAGCCGTTCTTGCAATCGTCAAAGCGGCGTGATTTGCGCGAGGCGGTATGGCGCGGTTTTGTCGGGCGCGGCGAGGATCGTGCGGCAACGGCGACGAAAGAGATTGCCGCCGAAACCGTGCGCCTGCGTGACGAGCGCGCAAAGCTGCTCGGGTTTGATAATTTCGCTGCCTTTAAACTCGATAATCAGATGGCGAAAACGCCCGGGGCTGTGAAGAACCTGCTGGAGCGGGTCTGGGCACCGGCCAAGGCCGCTGCGGAGGCGGATCGGGCGCGTTTGCAAGACCTGATTGCGGAAGAGGGCGGTAATTTCGAGCTTCAGCCCTGGGACTGGGCCTATTACGCCGAGATTTTGCGTCAGCGGGAGCATGAGCTTGATGATGCGGAACTCAAACCCTTTATGCAGCTTGAGAATATCATTACCGCTTCGTTTGATACCGCCACGCGCCTGTTCGGTCTGTCCTTTACCGAAAGGGACGATCTGCCCCGGCATCATCCGGATGTCCGGGTCTGGGAAGTTTCGCGCGGGGACGAACATATCGGTATCTTCATGGGTGATTACTTTGCCCGTCCCTCCAAACGCTCCGGCGCGTGGATGAGCACGTTCCGGGATCAGGAGAAGATGGACGGCGTGGTCCGGCCTATAGTGGTGAATACGTGTAATTTCGTTCAGGCAAGTGAAGGCGAGCCGGTTTTGCTGACTTTTGACGGCGCGCGCACGCTGTTCCACGAATTCGGCCATGCTCTGCACGGGCTGATGTCCGATGTGACCTATCCGCGTATTTCCGGCACCTCGGTCGCGCGGGACTTTGTGGAACTGCCGTCACAGCTTTACGAACACTGGCTGATGCGACCCGAGGTCCTGGGCCGTTTTGCGCTTCATGCGGAAACCGGCGAGCCGATGCCGGAGGCTTTGCTCAAGCGGGTGATTGCGGCGCAGAATTTCAACATGGGCGCGGCAACGGTCGAATATCTCTCCAGTGCTCTGGTGGATATTGCCATGCACACGGCGAAGATCGGTGATGATTACGACCCAATGGCGTTGGAGGCATCCGTTCTGAAAGAAATCGGGATGCCCGACGGCCTCGGGATGCGCCACCGCACACCGCAATTCGCCCATGTCTTTTCCGGCGATGGTTATTCCGCCGGATATTACAGCTATATGTGGTCGGAAGTCATGGATGCCGACGCTTTCGGTGCCTTTGAAGAGGCGGGCGATGTGTTTGATCCGGCAACGGCTGCACGCCTGTCAACTGTGGTTTACTCCGCAGGCGGACGCCAGGACCCGGAGGCGGCTTATCTCGCGTTCCGGGGCCGTGCGCCGGAGGTCGAAGCTCTGCTGAAACGGCGCGGCCTGTCCGATGCGGCGTGAGGCTGGGATTTATTCAGCGAAATCAACCTCGACGCGGACGATATTTTCCACGGGGTTTTCAACGCGCAGGAAATAAGGGGCACGGCCTTCAGCGGGTATAACGGTAACGGATGGCGGTGCGGGAAAGGACAGTGTGTCCAGTACCGCATTATCCTTGCCGAAAATTTCCACAGCCAGCGCCGGCGCATCAATGGTGTCCGGGCCGGTATTTACAACAACTGTTTCGATCAGGAGGACACGGCCCGCAGTGGTGTTTTCCAGATCGTATTTTACATCCAGAATGCTTGCGGTTCTGCCGGGAGGGATGACCTTGGAAACCACCGTATCGACATTTGTTTTCCAGGCGGACAATGCAGGCTGAAGTGACGGGACTTTCGCTGCGATCGGTTTATTGAACGCATATCCGACCGCCCCGAGAATAAGCGAACCCGCAACACTGTAGTAAAACAGAGGCGGGATCCAGCGCCTCCATCCCCTTTTACGTGCGGAGGCTTTGACACTTTTGCGGAATTCGGATTTTTGCGATCCTGTTGTCGTGGTCGCAGCAGTTTTCGGATTTTTTTTCCGGGCGCCGAAGGTCCAGCTGCTCATTTTCTTTTCCCGGGCATTAGCCGTATCCGTAACATTTACAGATTGATCTGCAGATGTCGTGGAAGGCGTATGTGCATCGGGTGATGGCACCGCGGTTGTGGCGGTTTGCTTTCCTGTGCGTATATCTCCGGCGGAGAATGCGCCCGGCTCGGTATTGTCAATCGTATGAAACCAGGAATTTGCACATTTTGCACAGCGGACCTTTCGGCCCGACGGCAAAAATTTTTCCCTAGGGGCCACAAACCGTGTTTGACAGTTCGGACAGGCGACAATCATTTTTTCGGACATGGTTATCAGCCTTAAAGAACAGTTCGAATCATAGTTAGTGTTCAGATCAGAAGATCATTTGTATCAAAATGATGCAATTGGTCTGTCTGTTTCCGGTGTATCCCACGTACATGCATTCATCATATTGATTACGCGCCTGTTATATCACAATCCGGCATCTTAAAAGCCAAAGATGAGATGTCGTTTAACCTCAACTGTGGCCGAAACCGCTTCCTGTGTGTATTTAACGTTTTACGGTGTTCGCAAAGCAGTGAGGCGGGCTTGATACAATTTGAAAATGTCGGGTTTCGCTACGGCAACGGCCCTGATGTCTTGCAAGGGTTGAACTTCGAGATTCCGGAAGGTGAATTCACGTTTATTACCGGATCCTCGGGCGCGGGTAAAAGTTCGCTTCTGCGTTTGCTATATCTTGACTCTTTGCCGACAGCGGGACGTATCTCCCTGTTTGAGCGCGACCTTGCGACGCTTACGCGCGACGAGGTTGCATGGTTCCGCCGCCGGATCGGTGTAGTATTTCAGGATTTCCGGTTGCTTGATCATTTGACGGCGGCGGAAAATGTTGCGCTGCCTTTGCGGGTTTCCGGTGCGCGTGAGGCGGAGTATCGCGATAATGTTGCGGAGATGCTGCACTGGGTCGGCCTTGGAGAGCAAATGAATGTACATCCTCCGCAATTGTCGGGCGGTGAAAAACAGCGCGTTGCAATAGCAAGGGCGGTTGTCGCCTCGCCGGATATTATTCTCGCGGATGAACCGACGGGGAGTGTTGATCCGGAAATGGCCGAACGCATCATGCAGCTTTTAATGGAAATGAACCGCCTCGGTAAGACGGTGGTGCTGGCAACGCATGATATTGATATGGTGTCGCGGACCGGAAAATCGCGTCTGAATCTGAAGGCCGGAACACTGACCGCAAGCGGGGATGCGGCATGAAGCGCAATTCTCTTATTCCTGTAAGAGCGGGCAGCGGCCTGCTCGTCACACTGATCGTTGCGGCAATGGCTTTTCTGGCATGTTTTGCCATGGCCGGGGCATTAGGTGCAACAAAGCTTGCCGGAGCCTGGACGGATGGGTTGTCGGGTGCCGCAACCGTCCGTATCGGTGCCGAGGAAACCGCCCCGGAAGAGCATCTGGATATTGTTCTTGATATTCTGAAAAGTACGGACGGCGTGATTGATGCCGAACCACTGACCGAGGAAGAAGTCGCGGCACTGCTGGAACCATGGTTCGGGGCGACGCCCGAACTTTCGGATTTACCGGCACCGGTGATTGTTGCTGTGACAATCGACCCTTTGAATGAACCGGACACAGCCATTGTTCAGGCGCGTCTGGACGGAGCGGCGGCGGGCGCTGTTTATGATGATCACGGCGAATGGAGGGGTCGGGCGGCATCCGCAGCTCGAGCCGTACGCAGTGTGGCAATCGGGGCTATGCTGGTTTGTGCCATCGCGATTGCGGCTGTGGTTGTTTTAAGCGTGCATTCCGGATTATCGGCACAGCATGCCAATATTGCAACCTTGCGTCTTGCCGGGGCCGAAGACAGGTTTGTTTCGGGGCTTTACCAGGTGCGTTATTTCTGGCTCGGATTATGCGGCGGGTTGCTCGGGTGCGGTCTGGCATTGGCCGCGATGTACGGATTTAATGCCATGTCAACAGTCAGTCGTGCTCTGCCTGCGCTTCAACCGCCATCCTACTGGTGGGTTATGTTTGCGGGAATAATCGTGTTTGTGATCATGCTCTGTATGGTATCAGCCGGACTGACAGTTTCCGGTAAATTAAGGCGCGGTGCATGATCTATCTACGGTCCGGGATTTTTAATTTTCTTGTGTATGCCCTGATCCCGGTGATCGGAATACTCGGATTGCCATTTGCAATCTATTCCCGCAAAGGCGCTTACGAGGTGATGCGTACTTATTCGCGCACCATCCTTTGGCTGATGAAGGTGATCTGCGGCACCGGTTACGAGATTCGCGGACCGCGCCCTGAGCATGAAATCGTACTGGCGGCCAAGCATCAGTCTTTCATTGATATGGTAATCATTATCCTGTCGGTGCCGAGCGCGCGCTATGTTTTCAAACGCGAGCTGCTCTATGCACCGTTTCTGGGTCTTTATGCCAAACGTATCGGCTGTGTTCCCGTCAGACGCGGTAAAAAAGGGGCTGCGGTCCGTTCTATGGTGGACGGAATTTTGCTACAACAAAGACTGCACGGCCCGGGTCAAACGATCATTTTTCCGCAGGGCACACGTGTGGCTCCGGCGGTGCGGGCACCTTATAAAATCGGTGTCTGGAAGATTGTGGACACCATTCAGGTGCCTTGTGTCCCAACGGCAACCAATGCGGGGTTGTTCTGGGGGCGTAATACATTCCTGCGTTATCCCGGCACAATGGTGATGGAGTTTCTTGAACCGATTCCCGCGGGTTTGGAGGCGGATCCGTTCATGGAACTGCTGGAAGAGCGTATAGAGACGGCAAGTGATGCTCTGAATGCCGAAGCCGGATTTCCCAAGGGCCGTTTTGCAGACAAAACCGCCTGATACCTATTTTCATCAGGCGGTACTGGCATTGAAAATTCTGTCCCGCAACAGCATCTACCTAAGTATCGCCATCAAATATCGTACCCTGTTACCGCAATAGGGTGTTGATAAAACGGTGCTGGAGTTTTGGTTATGAAAAATCGGACCGGTTGGTTTGTTGTGGGTTTTCTGGCTGTGAATGCGGCTGTTCCCCCGGCCCACACGGAAGACAGCGTGATTGATGATGCCTTGCGCGAGTTGGAAAAGCAGGCCGAAGACCTGATCGGGCCGGAAGCCCGCAAAGCTATCGACTCTCTGCTGCCGATGATCGAAGGCTTCATGAATCGTTTACCGCTTCTGATTGACAAACTACCTGCCTATGAATTGCCGGAAGTCATGCCCAACGGTGACATCATCATCCGCCGCAAGCGGAACCTGCCCAAACGTGACCCGAACACCCCGCCTTTGCCCCAAGAGGGCATTAAAACCTGAGTGAGATACACATGACCGCAGCCGCCCACGACCCCGAACTCGGAGAATTGCCGAGCTGGAACCTCGCCGACCTATACCCTGCGCCCGATGCGCCGGAACTGGAGGCGGCCTTTGCTGAGGCCCAGGCCAAGGCCGACAGTCTGGCCGCCGATTACGAGGGGAAACTTGCCGGTCTGAGCGGGGCGGAGATGGCCACGGCTCTGCGGCGCTATGAAGAACTGTCCGAAATTATGGGCCGGGTCATGTCTTTTGCCGGTTTGTTGTATCAGCAAGACACCTCTGACCCGGCGTCGGGCCAGTTTTTCGGAAATTGCCAGGGGCGTATAACGGATATTTCCACGCCAACAGTGTTTTTTACGCTGGAGATGAACAAAATCGACGAAGCCGTTATCGCCAAACAGATTGCGGACAGCGAAGAACTTGCGCGGTACAAACCATGGATCGACCGCCTGCGTTCTTTTCGTCCGTACCAGCTGTCGGACGAGCTGGAAAAGTTTCTCCATGATCAGAGCGTTGTCGGTTCTTCGGCTTGGGTCCGGCTGTATGATGAGCATCTGGCGGGACTCCGCTTTGATATCGGCGGGGAAGAATTGCCGCTGGAGGCGGCGCTTAATCAGCTTTCGGATACCGATCGCAGTAAGCGGGAGGCGGCCGGTCATGCGTTGGCCGGTGTTTTTGCCGCGAACCTGCCGCTTTTTACCCGCGTCATGAACACGCTGGTTAAGGAAAAAGAGGTAGAGGACCGCTGGCGCAACCTACCGACCCCGCAATCGGGCCGCCATCTTGCCAACCATGTTGAGCCGGAGGTTGTCGATGCTCTGCGCGATGCGGTGCAGAACGCCTATCCGAAGCTCTCTCACCGCTATTACGCGCTCAAGGCGAAGTGGCTGGGACTGGAAAAGCTGGAATACTGGGACCGTAACGCGCCGTTGCCTGAAAAAGACGACCGTAAAATCCCTTGGACAGAGGCACGGGATACAGTGCTGGAGGCCTATGGCGGGTTTGATCCGGAGATGGCCGACCTCGCACGGCGGTTCTTTGACGAAAAATGGATTGATGCGCCGGTGCGCCCCGGCAAAGCCTCCGGCGCGTTTGCTCATCCGACCGTGACCACGGCGCACCCATATGTGCTGGTCAATTACCTCGGTAAGACCCGTGATGTGATGACGCTGGCCCATGAACTCGGCCATGGCGTGCATCAGTTGCTTGCCGCAGGGCAGGGCGAGTTGCTTTCGCATACCCCGTTGACCCTCGCTGAAACGGCCAGCGTGTTCGGTGAAATGCTGACATTCCAATCCTTGCTGAAAGCTGAAACCGATAAAGGCCGCCGCAAGGCGCTTTTGGCCGGTAAAGTTGAGGATATGCTGAATACTGTTGTGCGGCAGATCAGCTTCTACGAATTCGAAAACCGCGTTCATGCCGCCCGTAAGGAGGGTGAGTTGACCGCTGAACAGATCGGACAGCTCTGGATGGATGTTGCAGGCGAGAGCCTCGGTCCGTCTATCAATCTGGTTGATGAATATGCGGTGTTCTGGACCTATGTCGGCCACTTCATCCATGCACCGTTTTACGTTTATGCCTATGCCTTTGGAGACGGCCTCGTGAATGCGCTTTACGCGCGGTATCAGGAGGGTGAAGAGGGCTTTCAGCAGCGTTATTTTGATATGCTCAAGGCAGGCGGTGCCAAGCATCACAGCGAATTGCTGAAACCTTTCGGGTTGGATGCCTCCGATCCGGCGTTTTGGGATCAGGGTCTGTCACTGATTTCCTCGATGATCGACGAGTTGGAAGCGATGGAGGACTGATATGTCCGGTGAAACAAAAGAAGAGCGTGAAAAGCGCCTCGCTGAAGCCCTGCGCGCCAACCTGCGCAGGCGAAAGGAGAAATCCCGCGAGGAAAAATCCGCTGACGTAAAAAAAGAGTAAGACGAAGAAGCTGCCGTTGTCTCAGAAAAAGCGCAAGGTTTTTGGTTTTACACTTGCGCTTTTTCCGTGTTGTCCCCGGTCACACGCAGTGTCCGGTCAAAAGCTGACTTAATTGCTCGCGCGTTCAATCGCCGCTTCTGCGGTGTCCCGGGCGGATTTGCCCAGCTCCGCAATACGGTTCGCGGCGATTTTCTTCATGCCCGAAAACATATCGCGGAAATCCTTTGTCGAAGGCGTAAAGGCCTCCGCATCCGCATTCGTAACCCGCTTGACCGTGGCATCAAAGCGCTTCAGGTCACGGCCTGATACTTCATCGCGCACGCCGTCGATGGCTTCTTTCACACCGGTAAAGAGCGACACGGATGTACAGGCTGTTTCCACAAATTGACCGGCCCCGATGCCCGCAAATCCGGTATGGGCGACTTTCAGATTATAAAAGTCATAGACGCCTTCCAACTCGAATTCCACGACGGGGATAAAGTTCAGGCCATTGTCCTTAATGGCTTTGAATACTTTCGAATTGGGATCCGGACGCATAACGAAAAAGCCGACCGTGGAAGGTTTTTGGCGCACCGTTTCGATAATCTTATCGGTCCCGCCGGCATGAACAACCGGCATATCGGCAAAGTCCGGATAGAGATCACTCAGCACCTGCCATGTGCCGAAAGAACCGGATTTTTCGCCGCCTGTTACAACAGTCAGGTCCCAGGCATTGCCGATGACATGACCGAGATTGGCATAGCCTTCCTGCTTGGTGACAAGATAAAGGCATTCCGGCCCGACATTTTCATGCAATACTGTGATCCCGTCGACACCGCGCAGCATATCCGCCTGACCGACGGCAAGATGCGTCGGATTGTTGCGCACGCGCTCGATATTATCGAGGGTACCTTCGGTTGGACCGCCCCACTGATACCCGGCCAGACGCAGTTTTGACAATGCATCAATCGTAGCGGGCACGTATTTGCCGCTATAGGTGGAGGCCGATGGTTTGCCACCGCCCCAGACAATCTTTGTCGTATCCGCCGATGCTGCCGTCGCCATCAATGCTACTGTTGCAACCGCTACGCTTGACCATAAAGACTTTAAAGTCATTAGAAACCCGTCCTTCATTCTAGAATTTCGTGCAGCAATATTTCACGGATTGGTTCCGATAAAGTTTCCATGTGCGGAAAATTCGCGTTTCGGTGGTCC
>CALFWP010000138.1 GCA_937927905.1 uncultured Neomegalonema sp. | reverse complement strand
CTTGAGAAAACGGCAATTCCACGAATAAAATACATAAAACACAATATACAATCAGGGCGATCAGCTCTTTAAGACTTTTGAAGAAACCGGATTTTACTTGCGGGCGCTGCGACCGGTATAGGGCCGCGAGCCGCAGATATTACAAAGCGTTACGGACGTAGAAATATTTTTTATTGAGAAAATTACAGCTTACGTTCCCAGACCTGTAATTCCTTGGCCGTTTCCATCGTATTGCCGGTATCCTTCCAGCCGAGAATAACTCTTGCACCTGCAAGCGGAGCGTAGCCGCGTTTTTCCCAAAACCCATCCAGCGGCCGGTATTCGGCCGGGCGTGCCGGATGGTCGGGAGGACGGATAACAGCACAGAAGCAGGATTGCAGCGCACCAAGAGTTTTTGCATGTGCCTCTCGATGGTCAAAAAAGGCGTGCCCGATTCCTTTTCCCCGATAGCACGGCAACAATACAGACTCCGCACAATAGAATATACGGCTGATATCGGCCCCGCGCGCCCGGAACGGTTCAGCAAACGTCGCCCCTACCTGGTTCAGCGGCGCCCCCGTTGCCGCGCCGACGACTTCCGTCCCGTCGCGCGCAACCACAATCACCGCGCCGCCGGCCTTGGCAAACTCGTGCAAATAACGCTCTTCATAGTCAAAATCACCGTCATAAAGATACGGAAAGTCGCGAAACACACTAATACGCAGCCGCGCCAGGTCTTGTAAAATCCGGCTGTTTTCTCCGGCAGTCAGTACATCGATAGAAAGCGCCATGCCCGCTCCATTGCTCCGCCGCCGGTCCGCGTTTAAAGTCCGGTTCCATAAAGCGGGAGACTGCCGATGCCCATCAGCAAATGCAACAACACCGAAGACTTCAGACGCCTTGCAAAGCGCAGGCTTCCCGCGCCGCTGTTCCACTATATCGACGGAGCCGCCGACGATGAGGTGACACTGGCCCGCAACACCGCCGCCTTCAATGAAACACGGTTTATCCCCAACGGACTGGCGGATCTGAACGGCATGGATTGCTCGACAACGGTGCTGGGGCAAAAAATCAGCTGGCCGTTTTTCCTCTCGCCCACGGCCATGAATCGTCTGTTCCATCCAGACGGCGAAAAAGGAGTGGCACAGGCGGCGGCGAAATTCGGAACGATGTATTCCCTCTCCAGCCTTTCGACCGAAAGCATCGAAACCATCGGTGCTCTGACCTCCGGACCGAAATGTTTTCAGGTCTACATCCATAAGGATCGCGGAATGACCCGTGATTTTGTCGAACGCTGCAAGGCGGCAAAGTTCGATGCCCTCTGCCTGACGATAGACACTCTGGTCGCAGGCAACCGCGAGCGCGATATCGTTACCGGCATGACTGTGCCACCAAAACTGACCCTGAAAAGCTTTGCCAGCTTTGCTGCGCATCCCTGCTGGGCATGGAACTACCTGACATCCGAAGCGTTTGAGCTGGGTAATGTCAAACGCCATATGAAGGGCGGTGACAATGACCTCACCTCCATCATCCAATATGTGAACAGCCAGTTTGACCCTACTGTCACCTGGAAAGAGGCCGAAGAGCTGATCGGGCAATGGGGCGGGCCTTTCGCTATAAAGGGGGTCATGTCCGTCGGTGACGCGAAACGCGCACGGGATGCTGGCGCAAGCGCAGTTATGGTATCCAATCACGGCGGGCGACAGCTTGACGGCTGTGCCGCGCCCTTTGATATGCTGGGCCGGATCGTCGATGCCGTCGGCGATGATATCGAAGTCATTCTCGACAGTGGCGTGCGTCGGGGCACGCATATCCTGAAGGCCATAGCCATGGGAGCAACCGCCTGTATGATCGGGCGCGGCTATCTCTATGCACTGGCGGCAGGTGGACAGGCGGGCGTGGAACATGCGATTGACCGTCTGACAAACGAAATCTCACGAAACATGACATTGCTGGGATGTGCAGGGCTTTCCGGCCTTAAACGCTCCATGCTCCAAAAAGGGAATCCTATGGAGCGGACCTGACCGCACGGAATACATCAGAAAGAAAGATTGCATATATGACCACGTTCAAAGACATACATGCTGTGGTTTTCACAGGAGCACTGGCGCTGTTACCGGTATCCTACGCAGTGGCAAATGAGGACACGGCCCGTGCAGAAGAACGCGCGGGTTTGTTTCTTGCCCTGAAAAACGCTCCTGATGAGCAGGTTGCCCGCGCTGCTGTTTCGGCCATCTGGGATCTTTGGCAAACTGCACCTGATGCGACCGCACAAAAGCTGCTCGATAGCGCCCGGCAGAGGATGCGTGTCTATGACTTTGCCGGTGCGATGGAACACCTGGACAAGCTCGTTACTTATGCACCGGATTATTCCGAGGGCTGGAACACCCGGGCGACGACGCTTTTTCTGCAGGAAAAATACGACCGCTCTCTCGATGATGTGGAAAAAACCCTGGAGCTGGAACCATCCCATTTCGGCGCATTGGCCGGCAAAGCCATCATTCTGATGAGGCAGGGCCGCATAGAATTGTCACAAAAAGCATTGCGGCAGGCGGTTGACGTAAATCCCTATCTTCAGGAACGCAGCTTGCTGATCAAAGATTTTGAATAAACCGGCATTCTCCGGTCAGCGGATTTTCGCCACACCGTAAAATGAGCCGTCCTCGCGGATAAACCGCAGGCGGTTCTTCACAATCTGCGGCACTTTACACGCCGCTTCATAACGCTTTTCACCGATATTGATCTGATGACAAATCCGGTCGTCCTGCCAAGCCCATTCGCCCCAGACTCTGCTGCCGGAAAAACCGCCCCCAAAACTGCGGTCGGCCAGAAACACAATCACCGCACCGCTGTCGTAAAACAGCCTTTTGCCCACAACGCGTTTGACAAAATCCTGCTCACTGACAATGCGTTCATATTCACCGTCATCGTCGGAGTCCCTGTTATTTTGCGCCTGTGCAACAAAAGGAAACGCTGCGAAAAAAATTAAAAAAAATGCCAAAAAACGCATCTCTGCATAATGACACCATGCGACAATATATCTATGCTTAAACTTCGGCATGTTGGAGTACCACATCTTATCAAGTGACGACCGGTACTATGAATTGCACCAGTCATCAAGAAAACCGCCGCTGCGTAAAAAAGTAAAGATTGGTTATGGGTAGCTATACTGTTATTCACAAATTCAATTTTTATATTGCGTATGCGATTCTAGAGTATCGGACGGTATAAGCGTGACATCCCGCGGCATTTTATATCTGGTTGTCGGTGCTTCAGGTGCCGGCAAAGACACACTTATTTCACACGCAATCAGACATCGCCCCGATATTGTTGTGATGCCGCGTGCTGTCACACGTCAGGCCGAAGCCCGTGGTAATATTGAGGTCACGACCGAAGAATTCACACTCATGCGGTATCGCGATGAATTCTCGTTGTCCTGGGACGCTCACGGATTGCATTATGGTGTCCCGAAATCCATAGAGGAAAAGCTTACATCCGGTCAGGCCGTGATCCTGAACGGTTCACGCAGCATCGTGGAGGAAGCCCGCGAAAAGTTTTCGCCCTTGCGTATTATCCACATCACTGCTCCTATTGATATCCTTACGCGGCGCTTATACGATCGTGGCCGTGAGGATGATCAAAGTATCGATCACCGCCTTGGGCGGAGCGGTCGTGCGCTGCCGCAAGGTCCGGATGTCATTACGATCGACAATTCCGGCAGTGTGGAAGACGGTGTGGCGGCCTTTCTGGAGGCATTGGCCTGAACAGCAACAGATAAGCGATCAAGGCCGGATAGCAATCGGAAGAAAGGCATCGGGATATGTATAAAGTGGTTGGTGTCACCGCATCACGGGCTTTACGGGTTGTCTGGATGCTTGAGGAACTGGAACAACCTTATGAATTGATTCAGGCTCCTCCGCGTTCCGCAAAGGCATATGACCATCACTCTGACGGTAAAGTCCCGGCACTGATTGTCGAGGACAGGGTGATCACTGACTCGGTCGCGATTGTCCAATTCCTCGCCGATCGCCATAAAGCTTTGACCTTTTCAGCTGGAACCCTGGCACGCGCGAAACAGGATTCGCTGACGCAATTTTGTGTTGATGAGATCGAGGGCGCTCTCTGGACCGCCGCGAAAAACACGTTCGTTCATCCTGAAGAACACCGTACTCCAGCGGTTAAAAACACCTGCCGGTACGAATTCGCCCTTGCAATGGAGCGCCTCGCTCGGCGTCTGGGCGACAATGCCTTTGTCATGGGCGAAATGATGACCGTACCCGATATCCTGATCGGTCACTGCTCGGGCTGGGCGCGTGCGGCAAAGTTTGACATACCGGAGGGGCCGCTGAACAATTATTTCAAACGACTGTCCCAGCGCCTGGCATTAAAGCGCGCCCTGGCAAAGGGCACCGATACACCTTAAAGCCCCAGGGACGCATAACTATTCGCCACTTTTTGTATCGAGATCAGATATGCTGCAGTACGCAGGTCAACGCCTTCATGTTTTCGGGCATTCCAAACAGCGGACATCTGCTGATACGCTGTACGCATCGTGTCATCCAAGCCGGAACGCACAAGTGACAGCTCGTCCGCGCCCTCCATATATTTCTTTTTGGTATCCGTAGGAAACGCAGCCCCGGTCATCTCTTCAATGCCACCGATCAGCATTTCATGCCAGGCTTCCTCATGACGCCGCTGCATCCGTCCGAACCGGATATGCGAGAGGTTTTTGACCCATTCGAAATAAGACACGGTGACGCCGCCCGCATTGGCATACATATCCGGTATGATAACACAGCCCTTTTCGCGCAGGATTTCGTCTGCTCCGGCTGTGACAGGCCCGTTCGCAGCCTCAATGATCAAAGGCGCGCGAACCCGCGCCGCATTACCGAGATGTATAGCACCCTCCATGGCAGCAGGGATCAGGATATCGCAATCTTTTTCCAGAACGGACATACCGTTTTCGACAAATTCCGCATCTGCAAACCCTTTGACGCCGCCGGTTCCGGTCAGATGCGCTTTCAGCTTTTCGATATCGAGGCCGTTCTCATTCATAACCGCGCCGTCGCGTTCGGCAACGGCAGTGATCAGACACTTATCCTCTTCGGATAAAAACTTTGCAGCGTAATACCCCACATTACCCAGACCCTGTATCACAACCCGCTTGCCGGACAGAGTGCCGCTCAGCCCTGCTGCTGCGACATCATCAGGGTGACGGAAAAACTCGCGCAGGCCATATTGCACGCCGCGCCCGGTCGCTTCGGTCCGTCCCGCGATACCCCCGACATTGCTGGGCTTGCCGGTGACACAGGCACGGGCATTGATATCATCGGTCTTGATGCGCTTATAGGCATCGGCGATCCAGGCCATCTCCCGCTCGCCGGTGCCCATATCAGGGGCAGGCACATTCTGGGCGGGATTTATGAGGTCGCGCTTGATCAGCTCATAAGCAAACCGCCGTGTAATGCGCTCCAGCTCATCCACATCCCAATCAGAGGGATTGATGCAAAGCCCCCCTTTCGATCCGCCATATGGCACCTCAACCAGTGCGCATTTATAGGTCATCAGCGCCGCCAGCGCTTCGACCTCATCCTGATCGACGTTCCCGGCATAGCGGATACCGCCCTTCACCGGTTCCATATGTTCGGAGTGGACCGAACGATAGCCGGTAAAAGTCTTGATCTCGCCGCGCAGCTTGACTCCGAAGCGCACGATATAGGTCGAATTGGCAACACGGATTTTCTCAGCCATCCCGGGGGGCAGATCCAACATTGCGGCAGCGCGGTTGAACATGACATCCACAGAGTCGCGAAAGCTAGGTTCATGCGTATCACGGGCATCCATCGACTCAATCCTTCATAAGTATTTTTACTACTTTACCATGTATAGTTAATATAAAATAACAAAGGGGGCCGCAAAATACCCTCAGTGTTTCTGCGGTTTCGCCCGGCGGGTAGGATCGGCCTTTGCAGGATCCTCGGGCCAAGGGTGACGCGGATAGCGCCCGCGCAAATCTTTTCTGACATCCGCATAAGAATTCGCCCAAAACCCCGGTAAATCGCCCGTGACCTGTACCGGCCTTCCGGCAGGAGACAGAAACCGGATCAGCAGGGGCACCCGCCCGTTGCAGATTGCCGGATGAACGCTCTCCCCGAACATCTCCTGAATGCGGACCTCAAGCGCGGGCGGGTCCTGCGCATAATCAATTTTTCTTTTTGTTCCTGCGGGGGTCACAAAAGACGACGGCGCAAGGCGGTCCAGCCCCTGTTGCGCCTCCCAATCCAATGCGCCGCGCAGGATAGACACCAGATCAAGCGCCGCAAAATCAGCCTCTTTGCGCACTGCACCCAGATGCGGCTTCAGCCAGTGCTCTAAACCCTCCAGCAACGCCTCATCGGACCAATCGGGCAAAGTCACCGCCGCGCCATGCCCACGCGCCCAAAGCACACGGTCGCGAAACCGCGCTGCCCCATCTTTCCAGGACAGGCACCCGAGGCCCAGTTCCCGCACACCATCCGTTGCAGCCTTTGCAATCAGGTCAGAATCGGCTCCCTTCCAGGGACGATCCTCAAGCACCAGCGCATCTAGACGCTGTTGACGTCTCGCCTCCACCATGCGGGAACGCGAGTCCCAGTGACAGGTTTTCACCTCCGTTATTTTGTCCCCGTAAAGCGCGTCCAAATCACCGCGCAACAGGGGGGCCGCCAACCGTATTTTGGCTTCGCGCGGGTTACCGTCCAGCTCCGCAATCGCCAGAAAAGGTTCTCCCGCAAGCGCATCGCCGCCGTCATGAAGCACGGCCCCCTTGCCTCCCGCCATAATGTAGCGCGGGGCTTCCCCCGGGCGGCGCATGGCCACACGGTCGGGAAAAGCAAGCGCGACCAGCATTCCGGCGGAAACTTCGGCCGTGATGCCGCTCTTGCTTTTGTTTTTTCGTAAGCGCTTTGAGGTGGTTTTTATACGCTCTAGAGCGGCCCGGTCCGCGCCTTCACCTGCATTACCGCGCAGGGCTTTCAGACGCTTTTCAATATTAACCCCCGCATCACGCATCGGGTCACGCTCTTCCAGTAAAGCGGCCAGATCCGCCGCCCGTGCGTCCGCTCCGGCTTCGCGCCCCCGGATCAGCAAATGCGCGAGCCTCGGGTGTAGCGGCATATCCGCCAGCGCTTTACCATGAGCCGTCGGCGCACCCTCCGCATCAACTGCCCCTAGCGCGCGCAGCAGGTTGAGCGCAGAAGCAAAGGCCCCTTCCGGCGGGGCATCCAGCCACCGTAAATCCGACGAATTCCGGATACCCCATACGGCCAGATCAAGTGCTAACGGCGCAAGATCAGCACAGGCAATCTCCGGCGGATCAGCCAGGGCAAAACCACCTTCTTCACCCTTGGTCCAGAGGCGATAGCACACGCCCGGTTCCGTACGCCCTGCCCTGCCCCGCCGCTGATCCGCCGAAGCGCGCGAAACACGACCCGTCACCAGCCGTGTCATTCCCGCACCGGCATCATACAGCGCCCGACGGGACAACCCGCCGTCAATCACAATCCGGACCCCCTGGATGGTCAGCGATGTCTCGGCAATCGCTGTGGCCAGCACCACCCGCCGCTTTCCTTCGCTTGAGGGAACAAGTGCCGCACGCTGGGCCGTAAAAGGCAGCCCGCCATGGATCGTGCGGACTTCATAGGGCGCATCGGTCAACAGCGTTTGCACACGCCCGATTTCCCGCACTCCAGGCAGGAAGACCAGCGCATCACCGCTTTCTTCACCCATGGCCCGCCGGACACAGGCCGCAACCGCCTGTTCAAACGCATCACGCGCGCCGCCGGGTTTTTTCCACGGCGCATCCGACCATCGGGTTTCCACCGGAAACGCCCGCCCATCCGAGCGGATAACCGGGGCATCCCCCATCACCTTGCACACCGCCTCACCATCCAGTGTGGCCGACATGACCAAAACGCGCAGGTCTTCGCGCAACGCCGATTGCACATCCAGGCACAGCGCAAGCCCCAGATCGGCATGGATCGAGCGTTCATGATACTCGTCAAAAAGAACAGCCGAAACATTTTCAAGTGTCGGATCACGCTGTAGCCGACGGGTCAAAATCCCTTCCGTGATTACCTCGATACGGGTTACAGCCGATACCACGCTTTCATGGCGGATGGTGTAACCGACGGTTTGTCCGGTTTTTTCGCCCAGCATTGCCGCCATCCGCTCCGCCGCCGCCCGAGCCGCCACGCGCCTAGGCTCCAGAATCAGTATACGACCCGTCCGCCATGGCTGATCCAGCAGTGCAAGCGGCACGCCGGTGGTCTTACCCGCCCCGGGCGGAGCAATCAGCACGGCATTAGAACCCGCCCGCAGTGACGCGGTCAATTCCAGCAATGCCTCCTGAACGGGTAAAGGGCTGTAATCTAATCCGCACATGCGTTCTTATTGCGGGTCAGAGCAAGACCCGCAAGGCACAGCTTAGCCGCCGCCCGCCTCTTCCTCTCCGAATGCGAGCGTCGTGATCCGCAGATCATCTTCACTCAGGCGAGGCAGGTCCTTTGACATTTCAGGGGGTTTTTCGAGCGGAACAGGAGAGTTCAGAAAAGACTCCGATGCTGCCGCAGATAAACCCGCTGTCGCTGTTTCCGGCACAGCCGTGCCATTTACGGTGCTCTCAGGTGATATGATTTCAACCGGTGGCAATGATACCGGCAATGCAGAGGGCTGCGTCGTGGTAAACTTCGCAGGCGTAATTACGGGGACCGCTTTTGAATTATCCGCAGTTGTCTCCGCTGACACAGGCTCACTGACTGTAAACTCGAATGATTCTATCGGTGCAAGAGGCGGCGGCACATAAACAGCGGCAGCGTTTAATACGGTTCCACCGACGCTCTGCACGCTACTTTCATCTGCACCAATGTCTGCAGTGGAGGAAATCTGTCCCCCTGATCCACTGGCGGCCAGATACGAATCATAATCGCCCACAGAGATATAGGTCTGTTCAACCGGGCCCTCTGCCTGCAGGAAAGTTCCGTTATACTGCGCGGCATCAGCCGTCGCGACGCTCTGTTCAGGTTTAATGCCCGGATAAGGCGTCTCCAGCCCTGCCAGGACTGCCGGTTTAAGCCGCGGTCCGACAATGGGCACCGTTTCTACCGCCGGTGCAACCTCGACAATACCCTGTCGCGGCAATGGGCTGTTGCCGGGCGCGGAAAATCCGCCGATCGGGGGCGGAATGTCCGTACTCTGCAACACGCCCGTTTGCGGCCCTGCCCCCGCAAAACCGCCATCCTCTTCACCGATGGCCAGGGTAGTCACACCCGGGCCCTGACTGCTGACCGACGGATGATAGCCGCCTTCGGTCTGTGTACCGTTAAGAGCAGCCGCATTGCCGGAATACGATTGCAAACGTGCTTCGGAAGCCCGGTATTTTTCTGAAACGCTTTGATCCGCCTGTGATGTATCAGTCGCTTTTACAGGCGCAGACACCACAGGGTCGAGATTAAAACTGAATGTTACACTGGACAACGCATACTCCTGCGGCAAAAATATACCGTCGCAACCAATACAACCGCATCCCGTTCCAGTGTCAAGGAAATGCCCTGAAACAGCGCATTATTCAGTGTACGTTAATGCATTTTCTCAACACGACATAGCTTTCCAGCAATGATTGACAGGATCGCAGCCCCCAGTGACAGCAACGCGCCCATTTTTGCCGCATCCTGCAACGGCCCGGGTTCAAAGGCGACCCCCGCCACAAAAAGGGCAACCGTAAAACCGATGGCAGAAATAAAGCCGACCACAACAAGATCAACCGGACGCATCCCATCCGGCAATCCGAGCTTCAGGACACTGTAGGCAAACTGGCCGAATCCCCAGATACCAAGCGGTTTTCCGATAAACAACCCGAGCAGTACGAGGAAAGTCGCACCACCGATCGACGAAAACTCTACACCCGCATTGGCAAAACCGAACAGAAACAGGATGATTTCTACCGGCACTTTAAGGGTATGCTCAAACGCGTTCAAAGTATCGTCGAGATATTTTTCAGCTGCGGCAAAGATGCCGAAAGCAACATCCGCATGGGGCATCGTCGGAATAACCGGCAACAGGCCGAGTGCCGGATGAATCCCCGCCTCCTGAAACCCGTACCAGCTGAAACATCCGGCAAGTAAAAATGGCCAGAATGACAGTTTCCGCCGCATCCAGGTGCTCGCCGGGCGGTCCTGTTTTCCGCGGTCCAGACGACGGGGCAACCAGTTGAACAGAATATAGGCCGCCAAAGCACTGCCAAAAGAAAACAGCAGCCACACTGGTTGCAATTCACCCTTGGAATAGAACAGCGCGATAATCAACAGACCGATGGCGTCATCGGCAATCGCCAACAACAACAGAAACGTGACCGCCGGATGTGCCGCACCGAAAATCAGCCGGCCGACCAGATAAGAGAACGCGATATCGGTTGCCGTCGGAATCGCCCAGCCCTGGGATAAATCCGACATCCGCCCGATCAGCATGGCTCCGAGCAGATAGATCAGCACAGGCACAATAACGCCGCCCGCCGTTGCGAACAGCGGTGTTGCCGCTTTACGCCCTCGAAGAGAGCCGTTTTTCAGTGCTACCGCTTCCCAGACTTCTTTACCTGCAAAGGCAAAGAACAACGCCATAAGCACATCATTGACCAGGTAATGCAGGGACAAAACCCGCTCCGGCCCGGGGGCCACAAGCTCCGCAGCACCTTTGCCATAGGCCTTTGCCCAATATTCATAAGGAGCACCGATCAGGTCATTAGCCCAGATCGGATGTTCAATCAGGTGGTGATAACTGTGCGGGTCGGTATTCGCCCAGAACAAAGCCAGCAGCGCGCCGATAATCAGAAGCAGTGAATAATCCTGCACAAACCGCCAAACGCGCATCCTTCACACCCCGTGTATTTCGTATAGATTTAGAGCTTAATGCCCGTACCTTATGCTTACAATATCTAGTACGGAATACTTAACAGGAATGCGCAGTTCAGATGACTAATCAAAAACTCATTCAGGATCTTTCGCACAAAATTAAAGCCTGTAACCACTGCGCGGACAGATTCGCCGCAACAAAAACCGCACATTCTCCCAATCCGGTTTTTCAGATTTCGTCAAAGGCCCGCCTGTGCATTGCAGGTCAGGCACCGGGTTTGCGCGCCCATGATTCCGGCAAGCCCTTTACCGATCCATCGGGTATGCGCCTGCGTGAATGGCTCGGGATAGATGAAACTGTGTTTTACAATCCAGAGCGGCTGGCGATAGTGCCAATGGCCTTTTGCTTTCCGGGTTATAACGATAAAAATCATGATCTGCCGCCACCGCGCGACTGTGCAAAGCTCTGGCGGGAACAGCTATTCGAAGTCATACCGCAAATTGAACTGATTGTGACGGTCGGTAAATCCGCAATCGGCTGGCATTTGCCGGATTATAAGTCAAAGTCACTGACCGAGATTGTATCGGGTGGTATAGTTGAGGGCGATATACCCGTCCTGCCTCTGCCGCATCCGTCCTGGCGCAACAACACATGGCTGAAAGGAAACCCGTGGTTCGAAAGCGATATTCTGCCGCTGCTGCGGTCCGAGGTTGCGCGACTGGTCTGATGGCTTTGTGCTGTACGGTTATGTTATCCGCCTGTACAAAAGCGGACGGAACCGCGATGCGGCTGTCCACTGGTCTGGTGACGGCGTCCCACGGTCCTGCTGACCCTGCCCCCGCACGCATTGAGCATAGCATCGGGACAGGACCGAACAGCATCGCCATGACCGAATGGCCAGCCAAAGGGAATCAAAAGGCAGTAATACTGGCTGTTCACGGCTATGGTGATCATGGCACCAGCACTTTTGCCGAGGCTGCAAAAGACTGGGCACAGCGCGGTATTACCACCTATGCCTATGATCAGCGCGGTTTCGGACGCAATCCCGGCAACGGCAACTGGCCAGGTCATGATGCGCTGATCAGTGACCTCGGAGACATTTCACACCTAATCCGCACACGCCACCCCGACCTGCCATTTACGATTATCGGGCACAGTATGGGCGGCGGCGTTGTGACCGCAGCCCTCGGCGAAAATCAAGCGATAGCGGATAGAGCGGTGCTGTTGGCCCCTGCACTCTGGGGCGGCGCCAACCTCAACTTTTTCTACCGTGCCGCAGCCCACACCGCACATTTGTTAACGCCCGACAAACGCTGGACCGGCGAGGGGGTTGTCAGAATTCAGGCATCGGACAATATCGAGATGCTGCGCCGCCTCGGGCGTGACCCGCTTTATGTCCGCAACCCCAGCTCGCGGGAATTTGTCGGTCTGATCCGCCTGATGGATCGTGCGGTCAGGGCGGCACCGTCCCTGAAAACACCGGTTCTCACACTCTACGGAGCCAAAGATGAAGTGCTGCCGGAGACTCCTATTCTCGCTGCTTATGAACAGTTTTCCGGTCCTAAACAATACAAGAAAATCGAAACAGGCTGGCATATGCTGTTGCGCGATCTCGAAGGCGCGCGCGTCCGCAATATGGTCGCGGATTTTGTTCTCGGCGATGAGAACGGCTGATCGTTACATCACGTCTGCCGCCGGTGCGGAACCTGTCACACCAATCCGCACCCGTCCTCAATCTTCTGCCAGGATGTATTATTCAGCACGAGGCGGCATTGTAATGTGACCACCCCGCCTCCACGTTTCATGCACATTTTTGCACCAAGCCGGACCTTTGTGCCATCGCGCGCCCGGCATTTGCAGGGCAGTTTTGCGGGCTTCCAATCTCCGGATTTACCGGAGCGCTGCATTGTATCCGGCACCGGATAACTGTCAGCGGCGAAAGCACCGACAGTTATAAAACCGGAGCCAATTACAGCAGTGCATATTATCAGAATACGTCTCATACGTTGAGCGTACCACACATACACGGGGTCGGCAAAATCCGTGTAGACCTGGCATCATTCCCCCCGCGCGATTCACACCGGAGGTTGACCCCCGCCCCGCAACGCGCGAAACCGCAAGGTATGATTCCATCCGATAAAATAGACCAGATACTGCAGCGCTTCGAATTCCTTGAAGCATCCATGTCAGGCAGCCTCGGGGCCGATGAATATGTTAGGGTATCAAAGGAATACGCCGCTCTGGAGCCGGTCGTGCAACAGGCCATCACATACCAGACACTGCTCGACGATATCGGCGCTGCAGAGCTGATGCTCGATGATCCCGAAATGAAAGCATACGCGGAAGAGGAACTGACGAAATTGCGCGCGGCGCTGCCGGAGGCGGAAACCGCGCTACAACTTGCACTTTTGCCGAAAGATACTGCGGATGAAAAATCGGCTATTATTGAGATTCGCGCAGGAACAGGCGGCGATGAAGCGGCGCTTTTCGCCGGCGATCTGTTCCGCATGTACCAGCGGTATGCCGATGCGAACCGCTGGAATGTCGAGATACTGGATGAAAACCCCGGAGATCACGGCGGCTATCGCGAAATAATTGCCAATGTGAAGGGTAAATCCGTCTTTTCGCGCCTCAAGTTCGAATCCGGTGTTCACAGAGTGCAGCGCGTTCCTGACACGGAATCGCAAGGCCGTATCCATACCTCCGCAGCCACCGTCGCGGTCCTGCCCGAAGCGGAGGAAATAGACATCGACATCGCAACGGGGGATTTGCGGATTGACACCATGCGTGCCTCGGGCGCGGGGGGACAGCACGTCAATACAACCGACTCCGCCGTCAGAATCACCCATATTCCCAGCGGCATTGTTGTGACCTCTTCGGAAAAATCACAGCACACCAACCGCGCCAAGGCTATGGATGTGCTGCGCGCCCGTCTTTACGATATGGAGCGCCGTGCCGCAGACGAGGCCCGCGCTGCCGAACGTAAAGGACAGGTCGGGTCCGGCGATCGCTCGGAACGGATCAGGACATATAATTTTCCTCAGGGCCGCCTCACGGACCATCGGATCAATCTGACGCTGTATAAACTGGACCAGATCATCCAGGGGGATCTTGATGAAGTAATCGATGCATTGACCGCAGATGATCAGGCCGCAAAACTGGCGGACCTCAACGGATGACGCGGACAGAGGCACTGGCCGAGACAAAGGCGCGATTGGCAAGTGCAGGAGTTGAAACACCGGATACGGATTCAAAGCGATTGCTGCTGCACGCGGAAAACATAAGCCAGGCTGCATTAATCGCTGATCCTGACGCAGTACTCACGGAGAGAAATCTCTTTTTGTCATTCATAGAGCGCAGGATCAGGAGAGAACCTGTCGCGAAAATTACAGGATATAAAGACTTTTGGTCATATCGGTTTCAGGTCAACGGCGACGTTCTGGACCCCCGCCCGGATACGGAAACGCTGATCGAAGCCGCCTTCGAATGTACCGGTAAGGCCGCATCTTTGCGCATTGCCGATCTGGGAACAGGTTCAGGGTGTATTTTACTTACACTGCTCGCAAAAATGCCTCATGCGACCGGACTGGGTCTCGATATCTCTCCCGGCGCTCTAAAAGTCGCAAAAACAAACGCGAAAATGCTGAATTTAGACAACCGGAGCCAATTTATTGCCGGGGATTGGCTATCAGCACTTGACGAAACCTTTGACCTTGTGGTTTCAAACCCTCCATACATTCCCGTCACCGAAGGTGATATGCTTGCTCCCGAGGTTATAGATTGGGAGCCGCATACAGCGCTTTTTGCGGGTATGGATGGCTTGCAGGCATATCGTGAGATAGCGAACGGGTTAAGTTCAGTTCTTAAGTCTGACGGCACGGCAATATTTGAAGTCGGTTACAACCAGGCGAAACCTGTCATGGACCTCTTCAAAAAAGCCGGATTTCGGAGAATATCCTCCCGAACAGACTTGGGAGGCATCGAACGCTGCATAATTGTGCAGCGGTGAGTTGGCAAAACGGGCCGGAAGAACCGCCCCGAGGATGTAGGCAGTGTGATAGACCGTAATACCACCGGCTTTGCGAGGGCCGCACCGCATTCACACAGACCCAGCGACCTGAGATACCATCGGTAGGGTGGCATCCCAAGAGAGAACCGGATAAAAGATGAAGCAACCTTCCAGGCAAAACCATCGCAACAACCGCAACAATAAGGGCGGCAGACGCTCTTCCGGAGGCGGAAGTGGTGGCGGACATAGTGCCAATCGCGTTTATGACAGCGCCGGACCCGAGGGCAAAGTGCGCGGCACAGCCCAGCAGATCATCGACAAATACACGTCTCTGGCACGGGATGCCCAGACATCCGGTGAAGGTGTCCTGGCCGAAAACTTCTTTCAGCATGCCGAACATTACCAACGGATTCTGATGACAATTCAGGCAGCTGAAGCTGAAGAGCGCGAGCGCCGGCAGGCAGCGCATCAGGCGGAACAGGAACGCCGCGCAGAACAACAGGCGCGCCAGCAACAGCAAAGAGCCGAGCAGCAAGTCCATGAAGCGGCACAGCCAGCGACAGCATCAGCCGCAAGCAATGACGAAC
>CALFWP010000137.1 GCA_937927905.1 uncultured Neomegalonema sp. | reverse complement strand
CTGCGCTGCCGGAACGCCAAGAAAAAACGCTTTACTGAACCGGATTAAGCCAACCGTGCCATGACATTTTGGCCCGCTCGGTATAGGCCCGCGCGCGTTCACGCTTTCCCTTGCGGCCTTTCCTGATGTCATCGTTCAGTGGCGGGAACAGTCCGAAATTAGCATTCATCGGCTGGAATAGCGTGGCTTCAGCTCCACCGGTTATGTGATTGAGCAACGCGCCGTGCGAGGTGTCCGGCGGCGGTGCGACCGGTTTTTCACCCTGTGCATCGGCGGCGGCAAAACGTCCGGCAAGCAGGCCCATAGCCGCCGATTCCACATAGCCCTCAACACCTGTGATCTGTCCCGCAAACCGCAAACGCGGATCGGCCTTAAGGCGCATGGTGTCATCCAGCAGGTCAGGACTGTTGAGAAATGTATTGCGGTGTATTCCGCCCAGTCGCGCAAACTCCGCATTTTTCAGGCCGGGAATCGTGCGCAGTACATCTACCTGTGCACCGTGCTTCATTTTGGTTTGAAAGCCGACCAGATTGAACAACGTCCCAAGTGCGTTTTCACGGCGAAGTTGTACCACGGCATGGGCTTTGACATCAGGGTTATGCGGGTTGGTCAGGCCGACAGGTTTCATCGGCCCCCAGCGCAAGGTTTCGCGTCCGCGTTCGGCCATCACTTCGACCGGCAGGCACCCCTCGAAATAGGGGGTATCTTTCTCCCAGTCTTTGAATTCGGTCTTCGGTGCGTCAAGCAGAGCGTCTATGAAACCTTCATACTGTACCTTATCCATAGGGCAGTTGAGGTAGGCCGTGCGTTCGGCTTCGGTGTCGCCCTTGTCATAGCGCGATTGATACCATGCCTTGCTCATATCGATGCTGTCAGCATGGATGATCGGAGCAATCGCGTCAAAAAAGGCAAGGCTTTCGGTCCCGGTCAGATTGCCGATTGCCTGTGCCAGCGGTTCGGATGTCAGCGGTCCGGTGGCGATGATGACATTCGTCCATTCCTTTGGGGGCAGGCCGGTAAGCTCTTCGCGCCGGATCGTCACCAGCGGTTCCGCCTCCAGTGCTGCTGTAACAGCGGCTGAAAATCCGTCACGGTCCAGTGCAAGAGCGCCACCGGCGGGCAGGGCATGCTGATCCGCCATCCCGAGGATCAGAGAACCTGCGCGGCGCATTTCTTCATGCAAAAGGCCGACTGCATTGGTTTCATGATCATCGGAACGGAAAGAGTTGGAACAGACCAGCTCTGCCAGCCCGTCCGTTTGATGGGCATGAGTTTCACGCACGGGTCGCATTTCATACAGGATAACCGGCACTCCGGCGCGCGTGACCTGCCACGCCGCTTCGCAACCTGCCATGCCGCCGCCGATGATATGAATAGGGTCTGTCATATGGAACCGTTACGGTAAAATCAGCATATGATCACGTAATAATTCCGGCCTCTAGTGGTTTGCCTGTATTACGAAACCGGCGTTGCCGCTTTTTGTTATATCTCCGGCAAGACATCATAAAATGCACATGCCGGAAATATCAGATCAGAAATTAGAAATTCAACGAAATGTCACGGTGCCCGGAACTGCATGATGCTACATAAAGCGCATGCTCGCGGGGCAGGCGCTCCTGTTTGCGCAGGCCGATGGTGTTCCTGATCGCGTCGCGGTATGTGACAAGTTCGGGCAGCAGACCGGTTTGCGCTTTTGTACGCCAATCCAAGTCCGCCTCGTAAGCTGCCACTGCATCGTTGAAAAAGCCGCTGACCTTTTCCGGATCACTCTTTTTGCTTTTGATTTCGCGGCGGGCTTTGGCCAGCAGTTTCTTTGTCTCCGATGTGCCCTCGATTGTGCCGATCTGTTTTTCGATGTCCTTCAGGAAATCAATCGCCGCGTCTTTTTCGAGACCGGCGGCCTGATCCTGTACCCCGCGCAACGTGTTCCCGAAGGTCAATAGCGCGTCACGGCCGGCAATAATTTCAATTACTTCGTCCAGCGGTTCATACGCCTTGTCCATCGAACGGCGGTATGTGTTGCGGGCTTTGTTTTCCGCATCGGTCAGTTTGCTGAAGGTCGCGTATGTTTCATCCCATTCCGCGGGAATAGAGGCGGTTAATTTGTCATGTCCGGCCTTCAATTCGGCAACACGGGCCAGCGCAGTCTGTTCACGCTCACTGCCGCTTTCCGCCCGCCTTGCAATGGTTTCGAATTCTTCGATCAGATGGTCGGCTTCCAGGATTTTCGCCTCGGTCGCGCGGACGTTGCGATGCAGGGGCCGGTAATCACCGGCGGCATCTTCGACCGCCTGTGCCGCCGTGTTGATGGTATCCATCATACTGAAAGACCCCGCAGCGAGTTCGATGCCCTCCCCGAGTTCTTTTGCGGTCTTTTTCGGCAGATAGCTGATATCTGTTGCCGCAATCCTTTCGATGGCGGATTTAATCTGCGTGCCGTTTTCGTCGAATTGTTCCGACACGTAATTTTCCATGCAATATTGCAAAGCAGGATTGATCGGTGGCGGTGCGCTTTCAGCGGTCAGTGATAGACGCTTGGGCAGATAGTTCACTAACTTCGGGTAATAGCCTACGATGCCAAGAGCCAAGAGCTGTAAACAGATAAAGGCAACGACGCCTTTATATATCTGCATGGTCTTAACACTCGCTGGCGCGACGCCTCGCAGGTAAAAGAGCGCAAACCCGAATGGCGGTGTCAGGAAGGATGTTTGAATATTCAACCCGATCATAACGCCCAGCCAGACCGCCGTGATATTGGCACTCGGATCGGCAAGCAGGATCGGCGCAACAATAGGCACCACGACTACTGCGATTTCGATAAAATCA
Organism: uncultured Neomegalonema sp.; assembly: GCA_937927905.1. Taxonomy (GTDB): domain Bacteria; phylum Pseudomonadota; class Alphaproteobacteria; order Rhodobacterales; family Rhodobacteraceae; genus JAHDDY01. Next base: position 3,698 of record CALFWP010000137.1, on the reverse strand, counting down.
AGGAAAAAGCCGAGGACGAAAATCACCGCCATGACTATGATGAATTTGGCCCAGAAACCGCCCGGCAGCGCTTCAAGATATTCTTTGACCAGCTCTTCCCCGCCGAATGCGCGGAACGCCGAGGTTAGCATTGCGGCACCAAGCAGGATAATGAAGACCAGGGAAGTGGTCTTTGCGGTGTCGATCATAACTCCGCGCAGGGTATCCTCGATGCGATAAGTGCGCCAGCCGCTCCATAAAATGGACAATGACAGACCGGCCACACCGATTGCAGCAAGCATAACGCCGAATTCTTCCTCCGGCGTGTCCATTCCCTTGATATTGGTGTCGTAGTTCGAGACCGAGTAGAAGATAAGTATCAGCGAACCGATGGCGAGCAGCGCAGGAACAAACGCTGTTCTCGCTCCTTCTTTCAGCCTGTAACCGGCCATAATCATTGCACCGACTGCACCGATGGCACCGGCCTGATTGACGGTCGCGATGCCGGCGATGATCGAACCGAGAACCAGAACGATCAGAGCCAGCGGCGGTACCAGGATCAGCAGAACCCGTCCGTAAAATGCCCGGTTATATTCGCCCTCATAATGAACAGCTGGCGCATATTGCGGACGTAGAAACGCGAACAGCAGAATAAATAACATGTAAATCGCGACAAGCAGCAGGCCCGGCACAAAAGCGCCCATAAACATGTCACCCGCACTGGTGGACAGAACACCGTATTCTGTCGGCATCTGCAATTCACCGGTTGCGGCCTTGTAGAGATTTTTACGGGCACTGCTTGCCTGGTCCACAGCACTGGCCAGTTGATCGGCAAGAATAATCAGAACAATCGAGGGCGGGATAATCTGTCCCAACGTCCCCGATGCACAAATCGTCCCGCTGGCCAAAGCGGGGGAGTAGTTGCGTTGTAACATGGCGGGCAGAGAAATCAGTCCCATGGCGACCACGGTGGCACCAACAATGCCCGTCGTTGCCGCCAGCAGAGCGCCCACAAATACAACTGAAATTCCCAACCCGCCGGGAACAGGACCGAACAGCTGTGCCATCGTGACAAGCAAGTCTTCGGCAATCTTTGAGCGTTGCAACATAACGCCCATGAAAATAAACAGCGGAATTGCAATCAGCGTGTCTCGTTCGACTTCCCAATAGATACCCCTGAAATTGGTCACACCGGCGCTTAGCCAGTTTACCGCTCCGCCCTGGGCGAAATAGGCATCCGGATCACCGGTGAAAAAGTATCCGCAAATCGCAGCGGCACCGATAGCGATAATCGCTGATCCCGGAAGCGCAAAAGCGACCGGATAACCCGACCCCAGAGCAAACGCCATAAGACCGATGAGAAGAAGCAGGAAGTAAAATTCCATGATTGCTGAATCCCCGTACTAATGGATCAGTGAATAATGTCGCCGTTGATTTCTTTGCCGCCCGGTTCGCCGCGTCTGTCTGCGCGGGCATCAAAAAACTGGGCAACAAACTGTAACATCATGGTTACGGCAAAGACCGCAAGAAAACCGGCCATGAAGTATTTCACATACATGCCGAAACCGGTTTGTGTCGTCTCGTAAACGAGGATTGGGCTGTTGATTACCGAGGCGCTGCTCCACATGCCGAGGATAAGAACCGTCCAGCACAAAGACATGCCTAAAAGCGCTGATCCCCAGGAATTCACTACAGCACGCTTTTTGCGGTTGAGTGCGGCATACACAACGTCAACACGGACATGCCCGTCATCCAGCAGTGTATAAGCGCTGGCAAACAGGAATAGCGCCGCGTACCAGAACCGGACCAGATCCCCCATGAACGCCTGTTCGTAGGAAAAAATAAATCGTGAGAAAACAATTAGCAATTCGGCGATGACCACCATAAGTGCAAGCCATATAAACCCGAGCGAACGGGTCAGTGCCCCGATGACAATACCGAGTATCATCAGCGGAAAATGCACGTAAAAACCGCGATAGGCCGATTTGTTAAATCCTGCAGCCAGTTCTTCGCCGAAAACCTCCGGCATCATGCCCTCAACGCGCAAAAATGAGATTACGGCATCGACCGAACCAACAAGAAGGACCACCCAGAATGCAGAGCGTACAAGAAAACGGTTGAAATCGGAAATGATCTCGCCATCCCTGCGCAGCATTCGCCCGCTTGTCTGGCGAACATAATAAATTGTGCCAAGGATCGCGGCAGCATAAAATGCCAGTTGTATGCCCGAAAGCAGACCGATTTCACCGCTGGATTCCCAACCGAAAAACGGTGCAACACCAGGCCAGCCGTACCAGAAGTTCAAAATATTATTCACCAGAAAGGCGGTCATTACAGCAAGCATTCCCCATCCGAAAACGCGGGCTGTTGTTGCCGGTGAAAATACCTCCGGTGTATCCGAAGCAAGAGTTTCATCTGCAAGCGCCATGAGGTTCCCCACTCAAGTGATCGCTTAAAACCGGACGTGTCAGTATCCGTAAAAGATTTTTCACGCCGAATTATAGAAAAGGCGGGGCGTCCGGCCCCGCCTTAGCGGTTTTTCATGATCTCGCGATTTTATTCGCCGATGCCGACAACGCGGTTACGTTTGATTGAATAACCTACATCCGCAATCGCCATATAGCCGCCGATTTCACCGCGCGCTTTTGCAAAGCTGTCATGGACTTTTGCTGCAAGTTCACTGTGATCACGGGTTTCTTCAAAGACTTCTTCGGCCTTCTCACCCATCGCGTCATAAACATCGTCGTTAAATTCACGAAGCTCAACGCCTTCTTCGGTCAGCAATCTGTTGAGATATTCACCGTTGTTAGCGTTGGTTTCCGCCATTTGGCGCGCGTTCTCTTCATTACACGCGGCGTGGATAATGGCTTGTTGAGTTTTGGAGAGTTTACCCCACCAGGACGCGTTCATACCGAAGGCCAGCTGTGAACCCGGCTCATGCATTCCAGGCCAGTAGTAGAACTTCGCCGCTTTGTGGAAGTTCATGAAGTAATCGTTGTAAGGGCCGACCCATTCCGTAGCGTCAACAGCACCCGATACAAGGTTCTCGTAAATCTGGCCGCCCGGAAGGGAAACCGGAGATGCTCCGAGTTTTGCCAGAACGTCACCGCCAAGGCCGGGAATTCTCATTTTCAGGCCATCGAAATCATCTGGGCTCTCGATTTCCTTATTGAACCAGCCGCCCATCTGAACGCCTGTGTTGCCGCAGGCAAAGTTCTTGAGGCCGAACCCGTCTGCAACTTCGTCCCAGAGTTCCTGACCACCGGCATATTTGATCCAGGCGTCCATTTCGGTATAGGTCAGGCCGAAAGGAACAGCGGTAAAATACGCCCATGCAGGGTGCTTGCCTTTCCAGTAGTAATCGGCCGCGATGTAAGCTTGCGAGTTGCCGCCAGCCACTTCATCGAAAGAATCAAAAGCACCGACCTTTTCCCCGGCAGCAAAATAATTGACCTTGATATCACCGTCGGTCAATTCCTCGATACGGGCTGCGAGGCGCTGCGCACTTACGCCGAGACCCGGGAAATCGCGTGGCCATGTGGACACGATGTCCATTTCCGTTTTTGCTTGCGCGTGCGCCGGAGCTGCCAGAGGTGCAGCTGCACCTGCTACGGCGGCACCGCGGATAAAATCGCGACGTTTCATATAGTTCTCCCTATTCAAAGCGGTTTTACGCTTAGTGTCATCATGCAGGTATCTCCCGCAGGAATCGATTTGAC
>CALFWP010000136.1 GCA_937927905.1 uncultured Neomegalonema sp. | reverse complement strand
CGAAAGGAACCCGCAAAGTATTGGCGACCGTCTTTTCAATCAGTATATCGCCGCGCTTTGCTTTGGCCTGCGAACGCAGGGCACTTCTGATGAAGTTTTTGCGCTGTCCGGTTAGGGCGGCAGGGTTGAGAATATCGCTTTCAGCTTTTTCAGCCCCGTACCGCCAGACATAATTCACATCATAAGGCACAGCAGCCGTTCCCGCCCCGGAAGCAAGAACATCCCGCAGGAACTTGGTCCCCGAACGGGCGGCTCCAATCAGTATTATCGGGCGCGGCTCAGACATCTGCTCTGATCCCGTCCCAGGCATTGGAAAGCCTTGCTGTTCCGAGAATAAGGTTGACCACTCTCTCGGATGTGTTGGAAATGCAGTAATCCGCCGGTACCGGAAACGGCAATCCGGCAACCATGCGCTCCTCAAAATTGCGGGTGACCGCATCAATCCCGGACAGGACCGTATCCTTGTCCAGTCCCGTCATAATCAGACACCCCGTATCAATACCCTCCGGGCGCTCTATCGCATCACGCGGTGTAATTGCCGGAAACCCGAGTATCGAGGCTTCTTCAGCAATAGTACCGCTGTCCGAAACCGCACAAAATGCATTCAGTTGCAGGTTGTTGTAATCGTGAAAGCCGAACGGCCCGATGTCTCTGATGCCCGGATGAAAAGCCGGATTGAGCGCTTCAATGCGCTTTCGCGTACGGGGATGTGTCGAAACGATAACAGGATAGCCGTATTTTTCCGCAATCCCATTGAGCACTCCGGTCAGCCCAGACAATCGCGACGGGCTGTCCACATTTTCTTCGCGGTGTAAAGAAACAATGAAATATGAACGCTTTGTCAGGCCGAGTTGCGACAATATATCCGACATTCCGATCCGGTCCCGGTAATACTCAAGAACCTCACGCATGGGACTGCCGGTAATATTGATGCGACGGTGCGGCAATCCTTCAGATAGCAAATGACGCCGGGCGTGCTCGGTATACACCAGATTGAAATCGGCAATATGATCAATCATACGCCGGTTGGTTTCTTCGGGTACATTGCGATCAAAAGACCGGTTTCCCGCCTCCATATGATAAACAGGAATTTTCATCCGTCTTGCCATAACAGCAGCAATTGCCGAGTTGGTATCACCCAGAACCAGCACAGCATCCGGCCGCTCATCAGCCAGCACTTTTTCCGTCCCTATCAGGATACGGCCGAGAGTCTCTCCCAGGGTTCCACCACCGGCATCGAGAAAATGATCGGGTTTACGTACACAAAGGTCTTCGAAAAAAACCTTGCTTAATGCGTCATCCCAGTTCTGTCCGGTATGGACAATGACATGATCCGTATATCGATCGAGCCGCTCGATAACACGGCTAAGCCTTATGATCTCCGGACGGGTGCCAAGGATCGTCATAATCCGGAGTTTTTTCATTGCAGCACCTTGTCTGCGAACGTATCCGGATTTGACGCATCAAAGAGATCATGCGTCCAGAAAAGGGTGAGTAAATCCTCTTTGCCGGTGTTTTCAATCGAATGCGTATGCAGGGTAGGCATATCAACCGGTGCAGGCAGGGCACCGGAAACATTGTATTCCCAGACTTTATCGGACAGGACTTTACGGATGCGAATGGTGGCCTCGCCCTGCACAACGAGAAAACGTTCAATTTTCGAAAGATGGAAATGATCACCGCGCGTCACACCGGGCTTGGTGGTAGACAGAAAGACCTGGCCCCCTCCACCTTTGACGGCTTCAAATAATATGCCGCGCGCATCGGTGTGCAATGGTAACAGACGCGGCCAGCTATCAGGGTACGTCGCGGCGCGGTAACAATTAAAAAGATCACGATCAAATTGCTCTGAAAGATCAGGATAGATATTCGACCGGTAACAATCGTGAAATTTCCGCAATCGCTTATAAAGATCAGGCACTGATATCGGATACGGTTCAGGAGAAATTTTACCGGCAATCCGGTTTCGCATCGCATCAATCGCGGCTTGAGCTGCCACGCCGACATGCAACAAGCGGACCTGTCCCTCGGCATTGATGAGTGACACTTCATCTGCAAGAATCTGGTTTATAAGAGTCGCTGTGACATTGTTATAAAACGCACGGGCCCCTTCACCGAAAACATGGGGTAAAATCAGATTTGTATAAAGACCGGGCGCTTTCTCGAAAATTTTCCCTGCATGACGCTTCGAACGGCCGTAAGGTGTCTGAACGTCAGCATGAATTGAGTTTGCATAGACGATATGGGGCGCAACCCCGACGCGCCGACAGAACTGGGTGAGCCGCAAGGCAATCGCCGGATTTGCTGCCTCAAGCTCATCATCGGGCGCGCGGTTAACACCGGCACAGTGCAAAACCGCATCAGCGCCTTCAAGTGCTGATGCAAGCGACACATCATCATCGAAAGCCTCATGATCCAAGGCAACGATATCATAGGGAACCGGATCACCGCTGAACATTGCCGCACAGTTTTCCGCATGCAGGCGGGCGTGCGTATGCCAACCGATCAAACCCGTGCACCCTGTTACAACCACTCTCATTATGCAGCCAAACTACAGATCCCCAAACCACTCCGAATTTCAGGAAGTGTCAGGAGAAGCTGCCTTACGCCGGCCACATCAAGCCGGTCAGCATTGTGCGAGTGATAATCTTCGTAGCGCTTCGTCTTCGCCTTTCCTTCAGAGAAATACGGTTTGTAATTAAGGTCACGCACATCAAGAACAATGCGGTAGTAATCGTCCATTTCCTGCGCGTTGCGTAATTCCTGAGCACTTGCAAGCGTCTCAAAAAGCTTTTCCGCATGTCTCCAACCGATAACCTCAACGGGATGATCGGGCACTCCGAACAATTCTTTAATCGCGGTCACGATATCGGCAATCGTTGCGGCAGGCGCCTTTTTAATAAACAGATCGCCCTGATTGGCATTCTCAAAGGCATGATGGACAAGATCCACACTATGACTTAACGGCATCAAAAACCGCGTCATCGCCGGCTCGGTAACTGTGATCGGCTTTCCGGTTTGTATCTGACGCACAAAGAGCGGAATGGCCGAGCCGCGTGAATACATAACATTCCCGTAACGGACTGTGGATATTATTGTATCCCCATCAGATCCGAGTGTGCGTGCGGCGGCCTGAGCGGTCTTTTCCATCAGGGCCTTTGACATCCCCATGACATTAACCGGAAACACGGCTTTGTCGGTGGACAAGCAAACGACACTTTTTACACCCGCATCAATCGCCGAACGGATAATGTTCTCTGACCCAAGAACGTTGGTTTTTACCGCTTCTTGAGGAAAAAATTCACAGCTCGGAACCTGCTTCAGTGCGGCGGCATGAAAAATCGCATCCACACCACGAACAGCACGACCGACAGCATCCCTGTCACGCACATCCCCGATGTAGCAGCGCACCCGCTCGTCGCGCAGATCATTTCTGAGAGCATCCTGCTTTTCCTCATCACGGGAAAGCACGCGGACTTCTTCAACACCCCGGTCAAGCAGATCGCACAGCATAGTCTTTCCGAAAGACCCTGTCCCGCCTGTAATCAGAACGCGCGACGGCCTTTTACGCCCCGAAACAACTAAGGCGCCTTTTTCAGTATACGGACGATGATCCCGTGACTTATCCATTTTGTGCCCCGAAGCGTCTAAATCGCTGTTCTTAGAATTTGTAAAATCGTCTGTTAACGGAAAATTAACACATTTCGTCCGTATTCAAACTAATTATTGGTTAACGCCTCAAAAAGTGATAATTGCGCACCTGAAAACCAACTTAAAGTTGAAAAATTTTACATAATACAATTAAAATTATATATTTGAGTACTTCCGGCTTTAATGAGGAATATGCACCTTCGTCTTCAATACAGAACGCATGAAACAATGTTACCCGTCGGATACGCCTTCCCCCGCACACCAGATTGCCGTGGAAGCGGGATGACGGGTTATTTATTAAATAAGTGCACCGGATATGTGATCTGATGGTTTTATATGCTTGAAGACCATAAAACCGAAAACAAAATTGAGGCTCACACGACCCGTCACGGACCTCACGCTATGCCTGTATCGGCAATCTTAATGAACAGCCTTGAAGTGAAGACCGTATTTCGCGTATTGCCCTCTGTAGACGGGGATTCTGTCAAATTACGGGTTCCCTTGTCTTTGTTTCTGCCGCTTCTGACAGGGAATGCCGATGAACGCGCACGCTCCGAACAGTTTCCGCACGGGTCCTGATGAAAAAGGCCGTTTCGGGTCCTTTGGCGGACGCTTTGTCGCCGAAACGCTGATGCCGCTGATCCTGGAACTGGAGGCCGCTTACAACGAGGCCAGACAGGAACGCAGCTTTAAAGCCGAGATGGAAAATCTGTGGCGTAATTATGTAGGCCGTCCCTCGCCGCTTTATTTCGCCCCGCGCCTGACAGAGCATTGCGGCGGCGCGAAAATCTATCTCAAGCGCGATGAGCTGAACCATACCGGTGCGCATAAGATCAATAATGTGCTAGGACAGATTCTGCTGGCCAAACGCATGGGCAAAACCCGAATCATTGCCGAAACCGGTGCCGGACAGCACGGGGTTGCGACCGCGACGGTCTGTGCGAAGTTCGGCTTGAAATGCGTTGTCTATATGGGTGCAACCGATGTGGAGCGGCAAAAGCCCAACGTGTTCCGCATGAAGCTGCTCGGGGCGGAGATTGTGCCGGTGACATCGGGCCGCTCGACCCTCAAGGATGCCATGAACGAGGCACTGCGCGATTGGGTCACCAATGTTGAGGACACGTTTTACTGTATCGGTACGGTGGCCGGCCCTCATCCCTATCCGGGCATGGTGCGCGATTTTCAATCCGTGATCGGCTGGGAAGCCAAAGGGCAGATGAAACATGCCGAAGGCCGCCTGCCCGATGTACTTGTCGCCTGTATCGGCGGCGGCTCGAATGCCATGGGCCTGTTCCATCCGTTCCTTGATGATGCCGATGTGCGGATCATCGGGGTCGAAGCGGGCGGCAAGGGCGTGGATACCGAAGAACACGCCGCCTCACTCACGGGTGGACGCCCCGGCGTGCTGCACGGCAACCGCACCTATCTTTTGCAGGACGAGGACGGTCAGATCAAAGAGGCGCACTCGATTTCCGCCGGTCTGGATTATCCCGGCATCGGGCCGGAGCATTCCTGGCTGAAAGAACAGGAGCGCGTAGAATATGTATCCGTGACTGATGACGAGGCGCTCAAAGCCTTTACGCTCTGCTGCGAAATGGAGGGCATTATTCCCGCGCTGGAACCGTCCCATGCACTGGCCCATGTGACAAAAATTGCTCCCGATATGGATAAGGATCAGGTCCTGCTGCTGAATATGTGCGGCCGGGGTGACAAGGATATTTTCACGGTGGCCGAGGCACTCGGCACCGAAATTTGAACTGGAATAATGAATGGCGAAATTCGCAACGGGTGATGTGGTCATCCTTGTCTCTGGCAGTATGAAAATGGCTGTCGAATCGACTGAAGAAGGTACGGTCAATGTCGTATGGGCAGATGGCGGCAACGTACAGCGCGCCGAATTGCCCGAGGCAGTGCTGGATAAATACATTGCCCCCGAACGCAGCAGCTTTAACCGCCCTGAAGGACCCCGCGGCACGGGCGATAAGGGGCGTGATCGCGGCGGGTTCAAACCCAAGCGTGAAGGCGGCGGCGGCCATGGTGGTTTCAACAAACCCGGCGGCGGATTCCGTTCGGGAGGCAACGGTCCGCGCGGTGGCGGTGGCGGCGGCGGTCCCCGTCGTGACAGAGATTGAAGTAAGGATTGGCAATGTCCCGGATCGAAAAACGCTTTACAGCCTTAAGCGAAAAGAACCAGTCGGCATTTATCAGTTTCGTCATGGGTGGCGATCCGAACTATGATGCCTCGCTTGATCTGATAAAGGCGTTGCCGAAGGCAGGTGTGGACATCATAGAAATCGGGATGCCTTTCACAGATCCGATGGCAGACGGCCCCGCGATACAACTGGCGGGAACACGTGCCATCAAAGGCGGGCAAACTCTGAAAAAAACCCTCGACCTTGTTGCTGCATTCCGCAAGGCCGATGATGAAACGCCCGTGGTTCTGATGGGGTATTATAACCCGATCTTCAATCATGGTGTTGAAGCGTTTATCGCGGATGCGAAAGCCTCTGGTATTGACGGTCTGATCGTTGTTGACCTTCCGCCCGAAGAAGATGACGAGCTGTGCGTGCCTGCACGCGCGGCGGGGCTGGACTTTATCCGTCTGGCGACACCGACTACTGATGAAAAACGACTGCCAAAGGTGCTCGAAAACAACTCCGGTTTCGTCTATTATGTTTCGATTACCGGCATCACCGGAGCAGCAACCCCCGATGGTGAAACTGTCGGCAAAGCCGTTGCCGCAATCAAGGAAAAAACAGATTTGCCTGTTGCGGTCGGATTCGGTGTGTCCACTCCCGATCAGGCCGCAGAAATTGCAAAGGTAGCCGATGGCGTTGTTGTCGGCTCTGCCATTGTGCGGGCTATGGCAGATGCCTTAACCGTAGCAGGACCACCGAAAAAATCTTTCCAAAAAGACACAATTTCTACCGTCAAAAAACTGGCCAATGCGACAAAGCGGGCCCGTAAATAACTGAACTCCTGAAACGTTGCGGGACGAAAATGCCGATCCGCCGCCTTATTCGAAACTTTTTCCTGATGTGTTACGTTTTATGAATAACGTTATTCACATCAGGAAAGTTCCGATGAAAAACCCTCTGTTTTCCCGCCGGTCCGTCCTTGCATCAGGCTATGGCGTTCTTGCTGCAGGTTTGTCCCCTGGGCTGGTCAGTCCCGTATATGCAACCGGATTGGCACCGACCCCGACCATGCGGGGCGGATCGAACAATTACCGCCCCGGCGCTCCGGTCGTCGAGCGTATCGGCGGCGGCGGATTCTGGATGACCGGCAGTGTCCGGCGTGCCGGTGACGGGATGCCGCTTGCGGGACAGCGTATTCAAATCTGGGCACATACAACTGAGGGGCATGAGCGCGATCCGCACAGCCACGGCGCAACCCTGACCGATGAGAACGGCCTGTTCCGGTTGGAGATGCCGCAGATTGTTCCCGCTTTCGGTCAGCCCCACGGCCATCTTGCCTATGACAGCGGAGAGTATGATACGGTGTTCCTACGCCCGATCATGCCCAGTTCCGGTGATACCAGCCTGAATGTGGATTTTGTGCTGCAGCCGGTTTGAACCGGATGGCGGAACCGGCGGGTAAGCTGCGGGGCGGTATCCTTTGGGGCGGGACCGGTTTTGCGGTTTTGGTGCCGGTGATCCTGGCGACGCAAAGCCCCCTGCTGGCATGGCGTGACGGGGTTTATATCGCTGCCGGATTTGCCGGTGTGATCGCCATGGCGCTTTTGCTGATCCAACCGCTTCTGACGGGAGGGTTGTTACCGGGATTACAAGGCCCAAAGGCACGGCGGGTCCATCGCATGACGGGCGGTTTGCTGGTTGCCACCGTGATTATTCATGTCCTTGCCCTTTGGATTACCAGCCCGCCGGATGTGATCGACGTCTTGCTGTTTGCGTCGCCGACGCCGTTTTCGGTCTGGGGAGTTGCCGCGATGTGGGCGGTTTTTGCTTCGGCAATTCTGTCGGTTTACCGCCGGAAGCTGCGGCCCCGTTCGTGGCGCATCGGTCATAGTGTTCTGGCTGTAATCATCGTAACCGGCAGCGTCGTCCATGCGCTGTTGATCGAGGGGACCATGGAAACCGTATCGAAAGCGGTGCTGTGCGTGCTGGTGGTCATCGTCACGGCAAGGGTGCTTTCCGGTGTGTGTCTGCGAAAGCCTTGAGGCTTATCCGTGTTCGCGCAGGATCCGCCCTGCCAGATAGAGTGAACCGCAGATCAGAATGCGTGGCGGGGAAATGGAGGCATCTTCTTCGCCGGAGATCAGGCGCATGGCCTCCGTCCAACCCGTGACCTCGACGCCGTCAAGGTTCGCACGCTTGGCAAAACCGGCCAGTTCCTGTGCGTTCAACGTGGCCTCCTCACCCGGGATCGACAGGCAGTATATTCGCCGGACCAGCCCTGCAAACGGGTGCAGGTAGCCTGTGACATCCTTGGTGTTGAGCATCCCGCAAATCATATAAAGCGGTTTGGGGTCGCGCTCTTCCATATCGGCGAGTAGATGCGCCAACGCCTCTCCCGCCGCCGGATTATGCCCGCCATCCAGCCAGATTTCCGCGCCCGCCGGAGCGCGTTCGAGCAGCGGTCCTGTTTTCAGGCGCTGCATCCGTGCGGGCCAGACCGCCGATCTGACGGCTTCGGCAAGTAATGGCGGTGCATCATAGCCCAGCAGGATCAGCGCCATTGCCGCCTGTCCCGCATTGTCAATCTGATGATCGCCGGGCAGGGAAGGCACGGGCAAATCCACCAGCCCGTTTTCATATTGCAGGGAAAACCCGCGCGGTTCTTTTCGCGCTGTCCAATCGGCATGGGCCGCATAAACCGGTACATCCAATGCCCGCGCCCGGGCTGCAATCACACCCATGGCGGTTTCGTGCTGAACGCCGATCACGGCAGGCACACCTTGTTTCAGGATTCCGGCTTTTTCGGCGGCAATCTCCGCCAGTGTCTCGCCCAGATAACTTTGATGGTCGAGGGAAACCGGCGCGATCAGAGTCAGGGCGGGGTGCTCAATCACATTGGTCGCATCAAGCCGCCCGCCCAAGCCCACCTCCAGTATCGTGTAATCCGCGTCACTGCGGGAAAAGGCGAGAAAGGCCGCCGCCGTGGTGATCTCGAAAAACGTGATCGGTGAACCGTTGTTGGCCGCCTCGCACTCCTGCAGTAATTCTGCCAGTGCATCCTCGTCAATCAGCTCTCCGGCAAGGCGGATGCGCTCGTGAAACCGGGCGAGATGCGGCGATGTATAAGCATGAACACGCTTTCCGGCGGCCTCAAGCCCCGCGCGAATAAACGCACCAGTCGACCCTTTGCCGTTGGTTCCCGCAATATGGATAACCGGCGGCATATGCTGTTCGGGATTGCCCAGCGCGGCCAGCAAACGTTCCAACCGCTCCAGCGATAAATCAATCACTTTGGGGTGCAGATCGAGCAACCGCGCAAGGATCGCGTCACTTTTCGCAGTGTCCAGTATGCTCACGTTTTGTCGCTTTTCCCGGTTGCGGGCGTATTTTCAACAATGCCGATGATCGGTGCATCACCGGGATCAGGCAAAGCCGCTGCCTCGGCAGGCAGGCGCATCAGCATACGCAGAACTTTTCCGATTTCAGCGGCTATCTTACGCCGGTCCACAACCATATCCAGCATCCCGTGATCCAGCAGATATTCGGCGCGCTGGAACCCCTCGGGCAGTTTCTCGCGAATGGTCTGTTCAATCACACGGGGTCCGGCAAAACAGATCAGCGCATTCGGTTCCGATATCTGCACATCGCCCAGCATCGCATAAGAGGCCGTCACCCCGCCGGTGGTGGGATGAGTGAAAACCGAGATATAGGGTAGGCCCGCCTCGCGCACCATCTGTACCGCAATCGTGGTGCGCGGCATCTGCATCAGTGAGAGAATGCCTTCCTGCATCCGTGCTCCGCCTGCCGCAGAGAAAATGATCAGTGGCGCTTTCGCTTCCACAGCGGTTTCGGCGGCTTTGAGCAGGGCATTACCGACTGCCATACCCATGGACCCGCCCATGAATTTGAAGTCCGAGGCGGCGGCAACCGTGGTCACGCCGGAGATTTTGCCCTTGCCGATCAGCACGGCGTCATCGCGGGATGTGGACTTACGGGCGTCTTTCAGACGATCAGTATATTTCTTCGCATCACGGAATTGCAGGGGGTCAACCGGCGTTTCCGGTTGCGGCACAGTTTCGAATTCACCCTTGTCAAACAAACGTTTGAAACGTTCCTCAGGGACAATACCCATATGATGAGCACAATAGGGACACACCTGCTGTGCCTCGGCCAGCTCACGATGAAACACCATCTGGCTGCATTCACCGCACTTTACCCAGAGGTTATCAGGTGTCTCGCGCCGGTTCAGCAAGGTTCCGAGCTTTGGTCGGACGTAATTCGTGATCCAATTCATGGCCTGCCCGCTTTGATTTCAGTCCTGTTTAAAGCGGCATAGCACCAAGCGCACTCAAAAAATATCTCAAACGCGGTAATCCGTAACGGACAATGCCTCGTAAAAATGAAGATTGATTCATGGATAACACGCCTAGGCTGTATGGATGGATTGACTCACTCCGTTTGAAAGGGATTCCCGTGAGGGTTTCTTGATAGTTCATACGAGATCGACGAATTTATGAGAAGCCGTCGATGTCCAATAAGATGAACAAAGCCGACCGGGATTTGGCGTTGGAGGCGTTTCGGGCCTGCCTTCACGGGATGCGAAAGCGGAGGGCGATCAGCTTTTCCTTAAAGCCCTGCATCACTTCACAGTCCACAACATCACATGGCGCGCCCTACCAGAGCGATACGGCTAATGGAATAGCATCTGAAAACGCTTTGACAGGCCCGGCAAGGCTGGCGTGTTTGGGGATTACTTCTAAATGCTGGCCGGATTGAGCGGGACCGCACATCTGATGCATATGTTTGACAGCACGGTAATCCATGCGCATGTCCCGGCTGCCGGCGCAAAAGGGGCAGCAGAGGCAGGCGCTGGGCGCTCCCGCGGCGGGTTCGGTACCAAAATCCATTTGAAAACAGTTCATGATGGCCTCCCCCATTGCGTTTGGGCTGACAGAGGAAGAGGCTGCTGACAGCCCTCTCTTTGAAGCATTGAACGATGCAGGGCCAGATGAGCCGCCCGCGCGGTAGTTTGCGGCAAGGGCTATGACAACAACGCTAATCGCACCATGGCACGTCAACGTGGAGCCGTACCTGTCATCCCATATCGTTCGAGCCGCAACACTATGTCGGCCCGCTTCGCGAAGGCTTTCTACCGGGGCCGTGCACGCATTGAGCAGATCGCGGGAAAGCTTAAACGCTTCAAGCGCGTCGCCCTACGCTGCGAGAAGACCGCAAGAAATTTCCGGTCCACCGTTGCAATCGCCGATACCTTCATCTTGACAAAATGCGTCCACACGGCCTGAAGCAATCAAGATAATTTAACGATTGAGTCTTCAGCCTTTTTTGTCAGAAAAGACACCTTAAAGTAGTATAAAAAATAAAAAATCTTCTTTAAAGTGTATAGCTGTATCTAAATCAATGATTTCTCATGTCATTTTTTTTAGACAGGGTGCGTCGAATTATTGATACTACATGTATCAGAAAACACTGTAAAAATTTTGAATCGCTGCAGAGCTAGAAATAGAAATTGCAACCAAAATTAACGATCAAGGGCAATTTTTAACAATTTTTTGATTTACGGTGTAAATTTTATATGCTTGAATTTTTCCATTCAATAATTAGGGAGGAGAAGACAGTGAAACCAACTAAAATCATCAAAAAATTCATACCAAAAATTTCAAAAAAAGTATTTATCTGTACGCTAGCCTTAAGTGTTGCAATAACAACTGTACAAACGCGACCGGCGAACGCACTTGTTGTCGGTGCACTCGTAGGAGCGTTTGTCGCTGACTTGGTAAGTATAGCAACCGATGCCCTTGACCGTGCCGCACAAGACAGAAGACATATGAACAGACTGCGCAGTGCAGTGGGTGATCAGGCAGGAAGGTGCCTGGCCGAGAGGGGCGCCCGGAAAGGAAAGGTTTGCAGGCAAACTGTAAGGCTTTGCGATGACTACAATGGTAGAACATGCGGCCGGATGAAATTTAAGATCGCATGGTTTTCAGAAAAAGGCAGTAAACGCAGAAAGACTGATAAATATACAACCAGAAAACTGAGTGGTACAACCCGCAGAGACTGTGAAAATCTCGCACGCAGATCAAAGCCTAATATAAGAATTGTTGGCGTAAGAGTAGAAGGCCGCGGACGCGCAGCCGATGTCTGTCACGTGACGTATGAATACACTCAAAAGACCCGTGAAGCTGTATTCCAGACAGCAAATCAAGGCCCTGTATTTCGTGATGTGGAGTGTACTCCACAAGGCGATTGTACCCAAAGAAGAGTATTAGTCTGGTCGAACAGAGACCATATTGGCACTATAAAACTCAGAGAAAGGTAACTCTTCTATCGCGCTTATTCTTAGTTAGTTTATATATACCGTAAACGGATTTGGGATAAGCGAATTAATATTTTCTGCTAGGGGAAATATGGTCAGAGCGGTTATTATATCGACTTTCACAGGTCTAATACTATCCGCATGTTCGGGTCCCCTGGAAACACGCCCCCGGGTCGAAGGTTTCGGTTTTGGCCTCGTATTTGAAGCGACACTTGAACATGTTCTGCATGCAAGTGCACCCGGAGGCGATGTTGACGCACTATACGGTGACTCGGCCGCGTCTATCGCACGTTATGCGGCCGAGAGCCGAAATCTCAACAACATCAATGTTACACTTATAGGTGACTTGTTTTCGGCTATCGCAACTGCTCTTTCGACAGATATTGAACGCCGTTTAACGTCTACGCGTTGTGTCTATGTCATTAAACCTGATGATGACGATATCCTAAAGCGGATCAGCAACAACATTCTTCTAGACTCTCAAACGGATGCCATTTTCGACAACGTCTTTTCCGACCCTGCATTTAATAATTTGGACGATGATGAACTCGAAGATTTACGTGAAGACACACAACGTCAGGTTCAGCGCAAATTGCAACAAAATCTCGGAGCAATCGGTCATGCGGATACCCTCGCACTAATACAGCTATGTAATCCGGCACTTCTCAAAGGTGATAAAGTAATTCTGACATATTTTGAGAGTGGCGGCACAATACACCCTGTAAAAGATACAGATCTGAGGAAGAAAAACAGCTCAGCACATATCGATACCAATGATGACCATACGCCGGAACCGGAAGAGCCCCGATCGCTAATAGAGAACAGCGATTTATCCAATGATTATAAAGGCGAACAGATAGAAACGATTAATGAAGGCTTTTCCAACACCGACGAAGAAGAATTTCATGTAGATAACAAAAATTCTAACAGAAATAACGAAGAAGAACAACTACTCGAAGCGGACAGTGGCGACCTTTCCGAAGGCAACATAGAAAAATCATCAGAAGCAGAGAGTAATGATGGCTATCCGCCTGAACCGGAAAAGCACCGGTCTCTAATAGAGAACGGCGATTTATCCAATGATTATAAAGACGAACAAATAGAAACGATTAATGAAGAATTTTACAACACTGACGAAGAAGAATCATTTCATGTAAATAACAAAAATTCTAACGGCAATGACAAAGAAAAACCACCACTCGAAGCGGACAGTGACGACCTTTCCGAAAGCAACATAGAAAAATCATCAGAAGAAGGGAGCAAAGATGTAACTGAAGAGAAACAGCTCAAAGTTTTAAACACAGATTACAAACAGACAGCGAAAAAACGAACACGCCAGAAAAGTACCGATGCTCGAAGTAACAATATTGTATCAGCCCTTCCGGAACGTGACAGAAACAACACCGACACCCTTTCCGTGAACGCTGATGTTCAACGCGTTATCCCGTAAAGCCGAATTTCGCACCGCTGACACCAATGACAACATCACACACGCTCATAAGCCCCAAGCCCCCGCCGAACGCATTGCCATGTACCCGCCCGATAAGGGGTTTGGGCATCTCGTTCAGCGCTTGGAACATTCCCCCGCAAGCCGCTGTGCTTCCGCCATACGTCCGGCTCTGTCCGCGTTTACCTGCTCGCGTATCCAGCCGACCGAAAAACTCTTGCCTTCACCTGCCAGAACCACCACACGCACCGCCGGGTCACAATACCAAGCTGAGCGGCGGTATCCGTCAGCTCCGACATCATCTGCGCATTCATAGCATTGTGTTTTTCGGCCTGTATCAGCGCCATCGCCGCAACACCCCGGGCATCGGTCTCAATACTCAGCGTTTCCGTCATGCCGCCGCACTCCGGTCTTTGTGTTTCCTGATCCGTCCCAGAAAGGCCGCGCCATAGCGTTCGATTTTCTTATCACCGACACCATGGATGATGCGCAGCCCCTCTTCATCCAACGGCGCACGCGAGGCCATTTCAATAAGGGTACGGTCGGCAAAAATCACATAGGCCGGCACATCACGCTCCTGCGCAAGATCACGCCGCAGAGATTTAAGATCATCCAACAGGGCTGCATCCGCATCACTCATTTCTTCAGCGGCGGCACCTGCTTTAACCGCTCTGGCCGGTTTGCGCAGTGTGACGGATTTTTGTCCGCGCAACACAGCCCAGCCCTCTTCGGTCACGGTCCACCTGCTGTAATTTTCCGCATCAACCTCGGCATAGCCCGCCGCGTAGATTTGCCGGAAGATACTGCGCCATTCCGTTTTCGGCACATCCGCACCGACACCGAATGTCGGCAGGTCGGCATGACCGTGCTTGTCGCACATCGGGTTCCGCTCGCCGCGCAGCACCGTAATCAGGTGCTCCATGCCGAATATTTCGCGCGTGCGCAGAATAACAGACAGCGCCTTTTGCGCCAGCACCGTACCGTCTATGGTTTCGACCTCGCCGCGGCAGACATCGCAATTGCCGCACCCCCCCGCCGCCTCGCCGAAATAACCCAGTAATGCGGTACGCCGGCATGCGGTCGTTTCGCAAAGGCCGACCAGAGCCGTCAGCTTTTGCCGTTCGATACGCTTTTGTTCTTCACCGGCATCGCTTTCATCAATCCATTGCCGGTACTGGCGCACTTCTCCCATGCCGTAGAGCAGCTGTGCCGTCGCAGGCAGACCGTCGCGCCCGCCGCGCCCGATCTCCTGATAATACCCTTCAATGTTTTTCGGCAGGTCCATGTGAAAGACAAAGCGCACATCGGGCTTGTCAATGCCCATACCGAAGGCCACTGTTGCCACCACAACAATGCCGTCCTCACGCAAAAAGGCATCCTGTGTACCGCTGCGGATATCAGGCTCCAGCCCGGCGTGATAACTGCGGGCATCAACACCGTTCCCGCGCAGATAC
Source organism: uncultured Neomegalonema sp. (assembly GCA_937927905.1). Classification (GTDB taxonomy): domain Bacteria; phylum Pseudomonadota; class Alphaproteobacteria; order Rhodobacterales; family Rhodobacteraceae; genus JAHDDY01. The sequence continues at coordinate 625 of CALFWP010000136.1, read as the reverse complement.
TCTGCCGTATCCTCCACCCGCTTGCGGGACTGGCAATACACAATACCGCTTTGCCCCTGATGCCGTTCGAGAAAGGTCAGCAATTGCTTTTTGCCGTTGTTGCGCGGTGTCATGGCAAGGCTGATATTCGGACGGTCAAATCCGCGCAGAAAGATACGCGGCCGTGTGCTGAACAGTTTGCCCTCGATGTCTTTACGCGTCAGCTCGTCCGCCGTTGCGGTAAAGGCCAGAACCTGTACACCGCCCAGCGCATCGCGAACCTCACCGATCATCCGGTATTCGGGACGGAAATCATGTCCCCATTGCGAGACACAATGCGCCTCGTCTACCGCAATCATTGTCACGCCTATTCGTTTGAGGAAGGACTTCATTCCATGCCGCGCCAGACGTTCCGGCGACAGATACAGCATATCAAGCGCGCCATCCTCGGCCTCGGTCATCGCCAGCGCGTTTTCCTCAGATGTATTGCCCGATGACAGTGACCGCGCGGCAACGCCGATCTCTCGCATTTGTGCGACTTCAAGACTTGGAAACGGTGACATCACATAGCGCGTTTGACGACGACAGTGCGGAAAACTCTGAAACTCAAAAAGACGAGGTCTCTCAATTTTTGAGCAGTCGCTCC
>CALFWP010000135.1 GCA_937927905.1 uncultured Neomegalonema sp. | reverse complement strand
GCCACGTTCATCTTGGTCAAATCCGTCCACACCGCCTAGCTTGTCCTACGCAAAAAAGGAAAGCGCCCATTTATTATTAGGGGCTTCTGATATAATAGCGTGGGAATGGACAAAGAATGTCGAGCGAGCGAAACAAGGTTGTAATCCTCACATGCGTCGTTCATTAGCTGAAGTTCTTTCTAATGAACCAGTATTGACGTCACCATCAGGCGCTCTCTACGTTCAGACTGACAAGTTGCAAGGCCAGCATTTCACTGGCGAAGCGTTCCTCGGAATTCTCGATCAGATGAACGAACCTTTACGTTCAAAAGATTTTTAATACGCCAACGGCATATGTAACTACACGAACTATCTGGCGTATATTACTGGGATTGATGCCGGTCGTATTTCCTGCTTGCAAGATGGATGCGGCGGACCGCAATGTAGCGGGGCAACAGTCAGAGCGGACCGGATGTGTTCAAACAGGATGATCAATTAGAAATCGGCTTTCTGCTGGTCCCGGGTTTCCCGCTGGTCTGTCTCAGCTCGGCGCTGGATGTTTTGCGGCATGCCAATGATTATGCCGGGGTTAGCCGGTACAGATACCGCACCTATGCCGAAGATGGAGGTACCGTCAAAGCGGGCAACGGGCTGGAAGTACAGGCCGCTGCGCGGGTTGCGGATATGGCAGAGCCTGCACTGCTGTTTGTATGTGCAGGGGGGCGTGATCCGCAGATAGGCAATACTCCGGCAACGCGCAAATGGCTGCGTCATCTGGCGCGCAACAATACCCCTCTGGGCGGTATTTCTGCCGGGACTTTCGTTCTTGCCGGTGCAGGGCTGATGGACGGGTATCAATGCGCCGTTCACTGGGATGATGCTACGGTATTCCGCGAGACGTTTCCGGATATCGGTCTCAGCAATCAGGTGTTTATTATCGACAGGGACCGGTACACCTGTTCCGGCGGGGCGGCGGCGATTGATATGATGCTGCGCATTGTGGCGGATGACCTTGGCTCTGACATTGCCGCCAAAGTTGCAGAAATGATGATGGTTGAGCGTGTGCGCTCGACTCTTGATAAACAGGCTAGCGCAGCGCTCTACAAAGCAAAAGCCCGTTCCGCGCCCTTGTCCCGGGCAATCGAGGCTATGGAGCAAAATCTGGAGGCTCCGCTGTCGATGATTGAATTGGCCAATCATGTTGCACTGACACGGCGGCAATTGCATCGTCTGTTTCGCCAGCATACCGGCCAGACGCCAACGGATTTTTACCGTGATCTGCGATTGAGGCATGCGCGTTCGCTTTTGCACGGCACGCCTGCAAAAATCATTGATGTGGCAATGGCTTCCGGTTTCGGCTCACATTCCCATTTCACTAAAGTCTATCGGGAACGGTTCGGTGTCTCTCCTCTCAAAGACAGGCGCGCGGATTTATAATTGCACCCGCAATCTGTCATAACAGCTTTTTTCTGTGCGTAATGCCTGTCATGCAATTATATTCGCGTCATTAATGTATAAAATATATGAAAATGCGGCTTTAATTTTTAATAATCTGTGAAGTTGTAGTCACTGTTTGTTAAAGCTCGTTTCCCAGACTGCTCACGACTACTTGATCGGAGTGCTTATGGCTGCGGAAACCGCAATGACTATGGATGTCCTGGTTGGTGGGTGTGTGTCGCCGCCGCGGATTTTGCGCGAACACCGGGATATGTGTGCCACTGATGCCGTCGATGTGGGCCTGATGGATTACATTCTGGAAAAATGGTGGGCCTGGAAAGATGAAGGTGAAACAGCGCCGCTTTGGTCCGCTTTCAAACCTTTCGATCACCCGCGTTTGCTTCCCCATATTACGGTGAGTGAAAAGCACGGTGAGCGTTACCGCTGCAAAATTGTCGGTGAAGCGGTGCGCAGTCATTTGCCCGTAAAGCTTGCAGGCGGGTATTTTGACGCGGTTTTACCCCCTGAGAATCTGCAGGATGTGATGATGCGGTTCGGGTGGGCGGTGGAGACACAGGCACCGAATTTTGTTGAAAAAACGATGGCCTGGCATGCCGGGTGCGATTTGATCAGTTACCGTTCTTTACAGCTTCCGTTTGCCGGAGCGGATAATGCGAATCCGAGGATTGTTTCCGTGCTGGATTTTCGCGTCGAAAATATTGCGATTTGATACATCGTATAAACCCAACTTTGTTGCAGTGAAGACAGTGGTATTTCGCCTCTGATGTTATCCCGAATAGCGCAGCAGCCAGTCTTTCAGCATGTTTTGCTGAAAGCGCTTGGTACGATTTGACCAGTTTGCGGCGGCGATGGGCATCGGATCGGCGTAGGGCAGGAACTGTTCGTTCAGTACGGCGCGGCTGCGGTCCTCATTGGCCATGAATGTATAGATCATAGGCCGCCCGTTCACGGTCATAAATCCGGCAAGTCCCCGCACAAAATGCATTGAGCCCGTCTTGCCGCGAATCGAATGTACGGGCACCGCAATCCCGTCAGGCAGGCCGAGGCGCTTTGACGTCATCGTGGAGTCGTTGAACAGATTGCGGTACCCGTCGCCCCATTTTTTCTGTCCTGCGCGCAGGATATAGGCGATCTGGCGCGGTGAAGCCTGTGACAGCACGGACAATCCGGAGTGATTGGCCAGTGCAAACCCGTTCCAGCCGTATTTCCCGCCTATGCCGCCGACATGCTTTACTGTCCGGTGCGCCGTCAGTGTGGCGGCCTGTCCAATGCTTCGGGGCCGTTTGCCTTCGATCAGGGCTGCGGAAGCGCCCAGTACTTCGGCGGTCAGATTGTTTGAATAGCGCATCATACCGCGCAGGATGTCATAGACCGAAGCGCTGTTCAGTTTTGCAACAACCCGCCCTGCAGGAGAACCGCCTGCCTCTTCGGGTGCGGGCAGGGTGATGCCTTGCTCAAAACAAACCTGCCGGAAGACGCTGGCGGTATATGCTCCGGGGTGACGGACCGGTAACCATCGTGTGCCTTCGCCCTTTAGGAGCGCATCACGCAATGTCCATGTTTCGCGGCCATTGATGATACTATGAATGAAGTCATCGCCGTCCTGTGCAATGCGGACCTGTACACTGGGCGCGGCGGTGACTTTTCCGTCTGAGGCCGC
>CALFWP010000134.1 GCA_937927905.1 uncultured Neomegalonema sp. | reverse complement strand
GGATACCTACAACATAAAGCTGATCCATCGCGACGCATCCGACCTGTTTCTCACTGCACTGGACGGTGTAGAGGATCCTGAGATCAAAAGAAAAACCATAGGCCGCCTGTTTATCGAAGTCTTCGATGAATGTGCCGGCGGAAGCGGCGGTGCGGAGTTTCTGGCACAGGGCACGCTCTACCCTGATGTCATTGAAAGCGTCAGCGCCACGGGCGGCCCTAGCGTCACCATTAAGTCCCACCATAATGTCGGCGGCCTGCCCGAACGCATGAAGATGCAACTTGTCGAACCCTTAAGGGCATTGTTTAAGGACGAGGTCCGGGCATTGGGGCGCGAGCTGGGCCTGCCGCCGAATTTTGTAGGACGCCACCCTTTCCCCGGCCCCGGACTTGCGATCCGTATTCCGGGCGGTATTACGCGGGAGAAACTCGACATCCTGCGCGCTGCAGACCGCATATATCTTGAAGAAATCCGCAAGGCCGGTTTGTACGATACAATCTGGCAGGCCTTCGCAGTGCTTTTGCCTGTGAAGACGGTCGGGGTGATGGGGGACGGGCGCACATATGATCATGTCTGCGCTCTGCGTGCCGTAACATCAACCGACGGAATGACAGCGGATTACTATCCTTACAGCCACGACTTCCTCGGACGCACAGCCAACCGTATTATCAATGAAGTTAACGGAATTAACCGCGTTGTCTATGACATAACCTCAAAACCGCCGGGAACAATTGAGTGGGAGTAAGGCCCGCCATCCCGGGCCTTACACTATTTGCTAAATCAGGATGCGGAGTTGCTGTCTGATACTGCCTGGCCGCCTTGTATTTGCTCACTTTGCGGCTTGCTGAAATCGGCATGCACCGGATCAGGAAAGTGATCCAGACCCGCACCGGTCGCAAGATCAATACCCGCTCCGATCGGGCCGCCGAATAGTATGTTGCCGCCAACCGCGCCGACACCCGCGGCCGCTATATCTGCAACAACATCAATGGTCCGGGTTTCGCCATCCAGTCCAAAAGTCGCAACCTTTCGACCTTGCGCCCTCCGAGATCAAGAGCTGGATTGAGGATGCCAAAAAGGGCATGGAGAACGCCCTGCGCGCCAATTCAGTCGGTTGCTTCAAGTTTTCCTTTTGAAATCTTCAGTGTAAGTCAAAATAACATCTACTGATACGACTGAGACTGGACAAAGAACCCTGAGAATGCGCTGCTCCGAATATTGTGGGGTCGATCCGGCTACTGTAACTGTCTATGTAATCCGCTATAAATTCCTATCAGAAGCCTGTTGTCCCGCCGCAATCCCATATAACGGTCAATCCAGGCATGGCAGGTTTCGCTTAACAGGGTAGAAAAATGACGAACAAAACAGTCCTTGTCACAGGCGCAAGTCGGGGGATCGGCGCAGCAGCGGTTCGTGAGTTTGCCTCTGCCGGATATAATGTCGTGCTGGCAGCACGCAGTGCAGGTCAGATCAATGATCTTGCATCGGAAATCGGGCCACAAGCAATTGCAGTACCTTGCGATGTCAGCCGTTATAAGGACGTTACAGAGGCGGTCCGGGTGGCTATAGACAGCTTTGGAACACTGGATGCCGTTATCAACAATGCCGGTGTGATTGATCCTGTTGCCATGCTTTCGCAGTCTGACCCGGATGCCTGGAGCAAGGTTATCGATATTAATGTCAAAGGCGTATATTATGGCCTGCGCGCCGCCCTGCCCCATATGCAAAACGGTGGTGTTATCGTCAATATAAGCTCCGGAGCCGCGAGTGGCGCACTGGAGGGCTGGAGTCATTACAATGCCTCAAAAGCTGCCGTACTCAGCCTGACAAAAACAGCCGAAAATGAAACACCGGACAATATCAGGGTCGTCGGCCTCAGCCCAGGCACCGTTGCCACTGAAATGCAAACAATTATCAAAAACTCAGGCGTGAATGTCGTCAGTCAGCTTGACTGGTCGGAACATATCCCTGCCGAATGGGTCGGCAAGGCATTAGTCTGGCTGTGCAGTGAGGATGCAGCGGAATTCAGAGGGGAAGACGTCTCTTTGCGCGACCCTGAAATCCGCCGCAGTATAGGTTTACAATCCTGAATACCGGCAGTGGAAATACTTACAGTGAAAAATTAAATTTTTTTATTAAGATATTAAAATATATAAGAAAAATATATTTTTAGATGCGAAAAATCTGGACATTTCGTGATTTTTATTTTAGAATAAAAATTGCATTTTACAACGTGAGGAATCCATGTTTCCGATGAAAAATACTGTTCTTTGGGCTCTCGCAATGACGCCTCTTACCATCGGCACGGCTTTTGCGAGCAGCCCGGATGAATTCACACTGGAACCGGTTATAGGCAACAGCCAGACGGCAACCACTGTGACCCAAACAGAAACATATTCAACAAACAGCGGATCCGTAACCATACAGCCTGTGACGACCACGACGACACCCGGAACCAATGAGCAATTCCAGGAAGTTGATATCAATAATTATATTATCCAGGATAATACCAACCAATAACGGGATAAATTTTCATATTTCATGTGACAATCCACCTGTTACTGCGAAATTATTGACAATATGCATATGCTGTTAAATTGATGTCGGATGACATTAAGATACAGCATACTAATTAGCATAGGCATCGCCGCACTGGGTGCAGCGGTGCTGTTTTTTATGGGCCGCTCGCCGATTTGCGAATGTGGAACCATCAAATTCTGGCACGGCGACATCATCAGTGCGGAAAATTCACAGCACATCCTGGACTGGTATAGCCCGAGCCATGTTTTGCACGGCCTGTCTTTCTATGCGATTTTCTGGCTGATCGTGAGAAAAACCGGGGTCGGCTTTCGCCTTGTCCTCGCCACTGCGCTTGAGGTTGCCTGGGAAGTTGCCGAAAACACCAATGCAGTGATTGAACGCTATCGCGAGGCAACCATTGCACTCGATTATTATGGTGACAGTATCCTCAATTCAATGAGTGATGTCGCCTGTATGTTTATCGGGTTTGCCATCGCCGCACGCCTGCCGGTACGGGTCAGTATTGCTTTGTTTATTGCGGCGGAGCTTATTGTGGGATATTTCATCCGTGATGGCCTGACTTTGAATGTCATTATGCTGACGGCACCACAGGACTGGATCAGAGAGTGGCAGGCCGTGGCCTGGCAAAGATAGGGGCATATATATTCATGATCACCGTATCGGGGCGGAATACGTCCAGCAATGTACAGCCTGTGATCTGGCTGTTAAGCGAATTGGGCCTGGAGTTTGAACGGCTGGATATCGGCGGTGCATTCGGCGGCACCGATACTGCGGAATATCTGGCCAAAAACCCCATGGGCCTCATTCCGGTACTTGAGGACGGCGACATCACTCTGTTTGAGAGTCAGGCAATCCTGCGTTACATAGCGGCGCGCTACGGACCGCAATTCTGGCCGGAAGATGCGGGTATACGTGCCCCTGCAGATCAATGGATGGAATGGGCCAAAACCACCGTCGCTCCGAATGTCGTTTACAAAGCCTTTTGGCAGCTTATACGCACACCTGCTGCAGAAAGGGACCATGCTATCCTGGAAGAGTCTGTTACCACTCTCAAACACCTAATGAGCATTGCAGAACAGCAACTCAGACAATGCGACTGGCTTGCCGGTGCCAGCATGACCCTGGCTGACATTACATTCGGCACCCAGCTTTACCGGTACTATACATTGCCGATCAAAAGAGCCGATCTGCCCGCCCTTGCCGCCTATTATCAGCGCTTGTCGGAACGTCAGGCGTATAGGGATAACGTAATGATCTCTTACGAGCCGCTGCGCGTTCCTGGTGCCTGATCCTATACACTATATTGAGCGAACACGGCGATGGTATGCGGCTTTGGGTTATGAAACGGCCTATAAATGGGCCGACCACTGCTCAGAGCCGGTGCCGTTTACGCCCTTGCGCAAGCCATTAAGCCAAACGCGGGTTGCCATCATCACCACGGCTGCGCTTTTTGATCCGGACAAGGGCGATCAGGGACCGGGTGCAGCGTATAATGGTGGAGCAAAGTTTTTCAGCATCTACCGCCACCCTGCCACAGAGAGTGCTGATACACGCATTTCCCATATCGCTTATGACAGAGACAACACCGCCGCTACGGACCAACGGACCTGGTTACCGCTTAAGGCTTTGCATAACGCGTATAGTGCCGGACGGATCGGAGAGACAGAGCGATATTTTTACGGCCTGCCGACCAATCGAAGCCAGCGCGTGACACGCGATGTCTATGCACCGCAACTTCTTACTATGTTGAAAGGGGATAACGTCGATGCGGTTATACTGATGCCGAATTGTCCGGTGTGCCATCAGAGCGTAACACTTGTTGCAAGACACCTGGAGGCGCGCACTATTCCGACGGTCATCATGGGATGCGCTAAGGATATTGTAGAGCGTGCCGGAGCGCCGCGTTTTGTCTTTTCGGACTTTCCCCTCGGAAACAGTGCCGGAAAACCGCACGACCCGCAATCACAGGCGGATAAACTATCCCTCGCACTTGATCTATTGGAAACTGCAGAGCGGTCTGAAACGGTTCAGAGCCCGCAAGTTTGGGATTTATCACAGAGATGGAAAGAGGATTACTCAAATCCTGACCGCTTCACAGCAGAAGAACTTTCAGTTCGGCGCCGCGAGTTTGATACTCAAAAAGCAGCGGTCAGAAACTGAATAACAAGACGCGAAAGCGAATGACGGCTTCCAGATAGAATAAAATCACAATCTGCCGAGAGCACCCGACATCAGGATATAAGCCCGTCCGGTCCGCGAATCCGCAAGTTTAACCGCAAGTTCTTCATCTGCGCATTCATTGAACAGTCGTTTCAGTACGGAATGGTAACGCCTTACAAAACGTTCGCTCAGCTTTTGAAATGCAGCATCCGCATTGAGTTTTGCTGTAATCCGGCTTTGTTCCAGCGGTGCCTCGATAGGTTGTATTGTGCCGCTTCCATTGCTGTGCTCCCGCCAGGACGAGACCGGAGATTTTTGCGGGACGAAATCCTCCATATAAAGATCAAGATCCGCCAGCGTCGCAAGCGTATCCTCAGATGATTGCAGCAATGCCGCAGCTTCCGGATCTGTCAGCACGTCATAAAGAGCATCGAGTGTCTCTTTGTCCTGCTCATGCTCGGGAAAGTTGGCTGCTTTTACGAACTTTTGCCAATCCATTGATCGTTGCGCAAAGGCCAAATCCCCTTCGCTTGTCTCTTCGATGATCGCTCTATCGTTATATTCCGGGACCAATCTTGGAGCATCCACCTCCGGTTCCAGCGGTTTGAGCACAGGAATTCCTTTACCGGTGCCGGTTTCGACCGTAGCAGCGGATACCTTTAGTTCCTGGGGAGAACCAAGATCATCAAACGGATCAATTGTATCCGCCTTTACCATAACCGGAGCTTTAATTGCCTGAATATCATCACGCATTGTGCGCAGGTCATCTAATGCCTCATCCTGAGCGCTCTGGTCCGGAACCAGTTTGTTCCAGGTTGTTGCCCCTTGCGCATCGGAAAGATCGCGCCTGGCCTTCGTCACCGGATCCTCGATGTCGAGTGACATATCCACAATAGCTGCGTCTTTCGCCTCACTGCCGGTGGTTAAAGCCGGCGCAGATATCTCTGTGTGGCGGACAGGCACAATATTACCGGATTGCGGAACATTATCAGGCTCAGTGATGCCAAGCTCTCTTATCCGGTCCGCAGCATTATCAAACATTGAAGACTGTCTTGCCAGTGCAACCTCCATGGAGACCATCTGGGTTTGCAAGGCATGCATAGTATTACTGGCACGCTCGATTTCGCGGTGAAGGTGACCGGAACCGCCGGTAATCACATCACCTTCGGCCTTGTCGGGCAATTGCAGGTAAGCTTCAGCACGTCTTTCGGATTTCTCGGCGACATCCGCTAGTAAAATAGCTGCCCGTGCAAGACGTCGGCTTTCATCCTTAAGCTCCATCGACCGTCTGATCAGCCAGGCGATAACCCAGATCAACAGGAGAGGGCCCAGTATCGCGGCAATAATAAGCAACCAGTCACTTAACCCAATGCGGGCTTGTGCAGCCTCAACCACTGACAGAGGATTGTCCGGTAAGGCAAATCTTGCCCACGAAAATGACAGAACCGAAGCAATCCAAATCAATGACGCTACAGTCGCTACGCCCATTACGCCAGTTCCGCGCGATCCGCCCGCACTGGTATTACGCGGGCGCAGTTTTGACCCTGCGCGCCTCATATTGGTGTCATCCAGTAGATCATTAAGCGGATCGCCCGTTAAAACGGACTGGCTATTCGAACTTATACCCGTCATGCCGTATGCTTTCATAACCCAGAGGCGATGGAGCCGGTCGTAATTAACCGGTCAATAGCGTAGGTAACTCGCCAACATGCACGAATACAAGACTGAAACGTTTCTTCAGTACACCAAAAGTCTGTTTATCCGAATTGGACTTCCAGAACTTCGTAACAACGCCCGCCGCTTGGCGTTGAAACTTCAACACTGTCACCGACTTCTTTCCCGATGAGCGCGCGGGCCAGAGGCGAATTGATATTCAGCTTACCCGCTTCGATATTAGCCTCCACTTCGCCGACGATCTGATAGGATTTTTCCTCGTCGGTATCCTCATCCACAAG
>CALFWP010000133.1 GCA_937927905.1 uncultured Neomegalonema sp. | reverse complement strand
GGGCTCGCCGCTCTTATTAAAGCGCCGGCAAACAGCCGCGGCTGGAACGGTCCGTATCTGAATGCCCAGGAGGTTCCTCTCGATCCATGGGGCGGAACTTTCAATTATTCGATCGAGAATGGTCTCGTAGTCGTTGAATCGCTGGGAGCTGATGGTGTGCCGGGCGGTAAAGGCGATGATGCGGATATCCGTGGCTGATCACCGGCGGGGCGCAGGGGCCGGCTTCTCTATGATTGAGATGCTGGTTGCCGTAGCCATACTCGGAATGGTGGCAACCGCAGGCGTGATGGCAATCGGCAGTCGCGATGTAGCGAACCTGCGCCGGGAAGCAAACGATTTAGCCATGACATTGAACCGGGCACGGTTGGACTCCGCACGCCTCGGACGGACAGTAACACTAAAGTATGACGCCCGGCGTCATGCCCTTGTTACGGAGTCATCAGAATTAAAAATCGCCCGCTCCGTCACCATCCGGAACATGCACAACAACAGCAACCGCTTTGAAGTCAGAATGTCGCCGTCCGGAATTTCCGGAGGCCTGTTTGCGGCATTATCGTCAGGCGACAACATGCTTTGGGTAACACTTGATCCTTTGACCGGCCGTGTTGGTCTTCACACGAAGGACCCGCAGAAACGGTTATGAGCAAACGTAACTCCGCAGAAAACGGATTTTCCATTATTGAAGCACTGGTTGCAGCCGTAATCGCAGCAACGGCAGTGACACAATTTTATGCCAGTCTCGGAACCGGCATTCTGCTTGATGCCAGGACTGGAAAACAATCAACACAAACACTAACGGCACTTTCAGTGCTGGATACAATCCGCGAAGAGGCTGCACAGGGCAAACGTATACTGCCCGGACAAAACCTATCCGGAGAACTCAATGGCATCCGCTGGACTGCGCAAATCCGGGACGCAGCGACGGAATTCACGTTCGATTGGCTGGGGCCGGGGGCATTGACATCGGTTCATATTTCCATCGGCGGGCAGGAGGAAAATACGATCCTGACCGGGTATATACCGGGAGTGACAAGGTGAAGCGCGGGGCAGAATCAGGATTCAGCCTGATCGAAGCAGTCATAGCATTGATGATTGCAACCATGGCTTTGTCTTTCATAGGCACAGCGGGGTATTCGTTACGGTTTGCCTCGGAACGGGCAAGCAGCACAATTGACGGCCCGGACGACCGCCTCGCACTGAGGCGTCTGTTAGGCGGTCTGTTGAATGAGGCCGTCAATGTATCCGGCGATTCCCGTTCTCTGGTACTTGATCCGGAACATGAGACACGCGGAACCCTTCGGATTCTGGAAGGCGGGGAAAAAGGGTGGCAGCTGATTTTTGAACGCCCTCAAACTGTCTCATATCCGCTGCCGAGTCTGTTGTTTGAATCGGAACAGCCACTGAAATTCCAATACCGGGCACATGGCCCTGATGGAGTAAAACTATCAGACACTGCATCCTCTGAAACGGATGTTCTAACTCTGGTTGAGGCAAGAAACCGGATTGTTGTGCGCATTCCGCTTCGCCGTGGCATCAGCCCCGGCTGCCTCCTGCGCGTCGGACCAGGGGAGGCCCGCAAATGCCTGCCGTAAAACGTCAACCGTATGAGCAGGGCTTTATTCTGGTCCTGGTGTTGTGGACAGTCCTGGCTCTGGCGTTAGGGGTCGCAACTTTTTTGTCCAGGGAAAGAGGCGAGGCTTATCGCGCCGCCACCGAACGGTCTCTGGTTTCTGCAATCCTGGCTTCCGATGCCGCCTGGGAGTTGGCAATGGCAGATCTTTCCCGCAACAGAAAGACGCCGCGTGATGGCCGGGTCATAGAAATTGCAACATCCGACGACAGTATTCTGAGCTACAGCATTACGGATGAGACCGGAAAAGCCGATCTAAACGAAGCTGATCCGGAATTACTCCAGGCTCTTCTTGCCACCGCTTTGGGCGACAGTTTCCGCGCGGCCAACCTGACCGGTCAGATTAAAGAGCACCGCGCGAAACCCAACGCGCCGCGTCTGTCACTCTTATCTTTGAAGAACCTGGGTTTGAATACCCGTGAGCGGGATGCCATCTCATCATATATAACTGAATACGCGTTTTCACCGTATCTTGATCCGGCCGTTGCATCGGCAGCCGTTTTACATGCTGTACCCGGCATAGGTCCAACCGATGTAAAGGCCATATTCCGTGCGCGCAAAAGCGGCGATCCGATCCCTTCTCTGGGAAGCGCGCAACGCTTTTTTGCACCGGGGGCAGGGCCCGTTTTCAGGATCGAGGCAACAGGCTCACGGCCAGGTGGACTAAAATACAGCCGTAAAGCCCGTATATTACGGATAGGCGGCGGTTTTCGCAGCGGCGGTGGGCGCCTGGTCCAGGTAGGACCGATGAAGTCCGGAACTGTAAACCGGTGAATGCGGCGTTCGATTTCCTGGCGCTTGTTATTCTGCTCATGGCTGTGCTGGTTCCGGTTCCTGCACAGATTGCGCTCCGTTCCGTTATCCGGACTTCTATTTCAGTTTCAAAATCCGGCATCTCCAATACCGGCAGACTTGCTGCGGTGCTTTATTATGCAATGTGCGCCGTGCTAACATTTTGCACAGCCGGCTTCCTCTGGTTTGATGCGGCACGCGCCGGATGCGAGGTTTTGATTGCGGTTCTCTGCCTGGGGTTAATAGCCACGGATGCGCGTTGGTTCTGGTTGCCTCTGCCATGGACATTGGCCATGTTTTCCAGCGGCCTGGCATTGGCCGCAACAGATGGTATTTTAATCGAGAGGATCGGAGCTGCAGCCGCCGTGGTAGCGAGCCTGGAAACTCTGCGCTTTGCGTTCAGACGCTGGCGCAATACAGAAGCATTGGGCGGCGGTGACGTAATCCTGGGTGCAGCAATCGCAACCCATATCGGTTTGATGGAAACAGGCATGGTTTTCACCGTAGCGGCGTGCGGAGCGCTGTTGTTTTCTTTGGTTTTAAAGAATTCCTCAGGTGCCGCAAAAACACCTTTAGGTACCTGGTTGTCTATCGCATTTCTACCTGGATTAATGGGCTTATCATATTTTTAGGCAGTAGGCTGTATGTTTTACCACGTAATTGAAGGTGGGACATATGCATTTATTTAATGTTTTAGGCAGGTCGAACTGTTTTTCCCGCAAGGGTGGCTACGCCATAATATTTACCGGCCTGATTTCCGGATGCGGCACGCATAAAAACCCTGAAGGCTTATTGACTCAAGTTCCGAATGTTCCTGCAAGTCACTTTGCAGAATCTTTACAACCAACAAAAAATTCCGCCACGAAACCGCCGCGCAATCAAGGCCCTCTGCTTGCAAAGCGTAACGCAGGCGTAATAAATGCGATATTGTCTCCTCCACCTCAAAAAAGAGGATGGTATCCGCGTGGGGTGTATATCGGAGGGACACCGGTTGACAGACCCTTTGAAGACAAGATCACGCTGAACCTTGTTAATGCCCCGATCCACGTTGCAGCAGAAGCAATTCTGGGACGGCTCTATGATGCCAATATCGTTGTAGATCCGGAACTTGAGGGCACACTGACAATTACAAGTCCCAAACCGGTTTCAACGCAAACCGCTATTGAGACTCTTGAGTTGGCATTGGCACAAAACAACGCACGAATTCTGAATCGTGGTTCGATGGTCGAGATTGCCCGTATTGAAGGCGGCTCCGGCGCGCAAGGACTTGCAGCAAGCCCTTCCGGGGTTTCATCGCCGGGCTATTCGGTCCGGATTGTACCGCTTGATTTTATCGGTGCAAAAGAAATGGCTACGATCCTGACCCCATTGGCAGGCGAAGGAATTCTTGCAGTTGATGCAAACCGCAACTTGCTTGTTATGGCTGGAAATTCGACCGATCATCGTGCCTGGCAAGAGACGATAGACAGCTTTGATGTGAACTGGCTGTCCAACCGGGCTATAGGATTATTTCCGATTTCAGGAAGGCCGGCAAGCACGTTGATACGCACTCTCGAACGTTATGTATCATCAGGAAAAGACGGTCAGGGTGAAGAAAGCGAGCCGCTCGCTTATTTTGAATTCATACCCGATAACAATTCAATTTTAGCCGTTGCACGCAATCATGAAGCGCTGATGTCTGTCAGCGACATGATCGACCGCCTTCTGGCGAAAACGCAAAATGATACGCAGCTGTTTATTTACGACATGCGCTACGGAAAAGCGCAGGAAGTGGCCGGCACCCTTGCGGATGTATTCGATGCCGAACTTAAGAACGGGCAACAGGGCAGCGATTCATCTACGACCTTATCGGAAACCCCTGCATCATCCGTAGACAGCGGGCCCGAGGTAACGCTTAGCTCTTCCGGGAACACATCCGCTGGAGGCAAAAGCGGGATTAGAATTATTCCTAATGAAACAACAAACTCCCTTCTGATCCATGCAACGCCCCTGGAATGGTCAGAAATCGTAACGGTGCTGGAACAAATCGACGTACCGCAGCGCCAGGTCCTTATTGAAGGAACCATTCTTGAAGTCACGCTCAATGATACGCTGCGGTACGGCGTTCAGTACTTTCTCGAATTCGGAAGCGGTAACGGCGAGGGCAGCGCACTGCTAACGGCAGGCGGATCATCAATTGCGCCGCAATTACCGGGTATTGCACTATCCGCACTTGGCAATCCGTCCGTTGTGGTGGATGCGCTTGATGATGTGACACACGTAAACGTGGTGTCTTCGCCGAACATGATGGTTTTGAACAATCAGTCGGCAAGACTGATTGTCGGCGACCAGGTGCCTGTTGCAACCCGCCAAGCGGAAGATGCAACGGAAAACAACGAGGTTTTTGCTAGCACCGTCGAATTCAGGGATACCGGCATTATCTTTGAGGTCACGCCCCGGATTACATCCAGCGGCTCAGTAGAAATTGATGTCCGTCAGGAGGTCAGCACGGTCAGTGCCGCAGATGGTGAAACGCTGACACCGACAATCAGCCAACGCGTTCTGCAAAGTGCCGTCTCCGTTGAAACCGGCGAAACGATTTTCCTGGGAGGACTTTTTTCCGACCGTACAACCGGAGGGCGCAGCGGGATACCGGTCCTTGTGGATGTCCCGGGCATAGGGAATCTTTTCGGGCGCACAAGCGAGCAGTCTGCGCGGACCGAGCTGGTTGTAATGCTGACGCCGCGTATCGTAAACAACAGCCTTGATGCCCATAACATCACCCGCAAAATCCGCAACCGCTTGTCACCCTTAGGACGGAGCGGAGCGACTTTGAGCACTGCAACGCGCTTCCCGCTGTTGGGGTCTCCGCGTTTTTAAAACAGAATGAACAGTTTCAGGAATAAAAGGGATGTAATGAAAGGCAGGTCATGTTCCGGAACCTGAAAAATATTCGACCCAGAATAGATTTGCGGAAAACCGAGCGTATTGCCGGCGGCTCTAACATGAGTGCGAAAATCAACGGAGTGTCCTGTGATCTGCTGGATTATTCGACAGGCGGAGTGCGTATACAATTTAACGGTGAGGCATTGCAAAATGCCACGATAGAAATTTTCCGGCAAGGTCAGCTCTTGCACGAGGCCACAGTTGTTCTGGTCTGGAAACGCGGCAACGAAGCAGGTTATGCGTTTGAATAACTACCCTGCGAACGGGTTTGCCAGAATATTCAACGGGACTTCATTCAGACCGTTTTATTGATTATTTTCATATCATTGCATGAATTTTATTTGCGCAAATCACTATGGAAATCAGGGTGATGCAAAACCGGTTTCCCGGTACCTTACATCACCCTGTTACTGTCATCACACTGTGATTTTCAAAACCGGTGCGGCCTCCGTTTTAACTCACATCCACACGGTATCCTGCGCGCGGGAAATGGACGTGGACAGAGTTCAGGTCATCTTCGTAACGACTGATTGTAATCGTGTCTGCCGTGGCGCTGACAACGATGCCGTTGACAGGTTGCTCGCCGCCGTCCAGGTCGGGGGACACTGTGACATTCATGCCCGGAGCAAGTCCCTGGGGGTCGCGCGTGTCCGAGGCCTGCAAAATGACCGGCTCGCAGTTTGCGGCCCGTTCAATGGCCTCTTCCGCCGTCATCGGCGTCATGTCACCATGACCGAGACCTGCAACGGCGGTTTCCCAGCGCTCAACCTCCTTGAACTCGGACAGGAAATCGGGACCACAGTCCCAGCGCCCGCGTATAAACCAGACGCAATAATAAAATTGTGCATCAATCGCAGCGGGCGCTTCACCGGTCAGGAACGTGCGGCCATCGGCAAGTTGTCCGTTAAGCAAGCGCAGTTGTGCGCGCATTTGCGCCGCAAGATGGGATAAATTGCTGTTTGCGTCTTTTAATCCCTTCGCCCAATCAGGTCCGAGATAAAGCCGCCCGCGATCCTCGGCAAAATCCTGCGGCAACGCATCGCCTGCAGAACCAAGAACCATTTTGACGGCCAGGTCGAACAATCCTCCATCAGTCCAGCGGCTGAGACTCCAGAGCAGACCGGCATCACCGGCCGGAAAGAATCCGGGCGAAGGCAACCGGCGTTCCAGCTCGCGCAGGATACATTGGGTATCGCAATAAATATCCGCCCCGATCTGCATCACCGGTGTCCGGCGGTATCCGCCCGTCAGAAGTGTCAGCATTGGTTTAGGCGGTATCCGCGGAATCTCGACCGAGCGCCATGCCGCATTTTTAATACCAAGTGCAACCCGCGCTTTTTCCGCAACAGGGGATTGAGGATAGTTGTGCAAAATGATTTCGGTAGAAGGATCAGTCACGAAAGGCTCCGCAAAGTTGAATGTCCGGGCACTTCTGTACAAAAGCCGCCCGCCTGGTGAGAGGACACATAGTCCTGAATACGGGCGGGGCGATCCGTTTCAGCACTTATCGGGTGATTTTGTGAAATATGCTGAATGGCCGTAGTAAATACCATAAATCTGTCAGCGCATCAGATTGTATCCGGCAGCTGATACCCTCGCGCATAGACATCCCTGATGCGGGCCAGGGCAATATCTTTTGTCAGGTCATTCCCGAACCTGTCGGCATGGACCACCTCCAGATTCGGTGGCGGGTGCCCGCCGGTCATCCACTCGGCCAGAAACGCCGCTGAACCGCCCCCTGTCCCGATGCCGACATTGAAGCCGCTGGCGAGCCACAAGCCGTCATGATCCGGCACCGGCCCGAGCATCGGCAGGCCGTCCGGCGTAAAGCATAACGGGCCGTTATTCGAGACCTTGATCCCGGCTTCGGCAAAGGCGGGCATACGCGCCATCAACAGTTCAAGATGGGGCATCAGCCGGTCAATATCCGGCGGCAACAGTTCTTCCTTGAAATCGGGCGGGATACCGTCCAACGCCCAGAATTCCGGTTCTGTTTCGTAAATGCCGATCAAGAGGCCGTCCCGCTCCTGCCGCACATTACAGGATACATGACTGTCGCGCATGGCTGGCAATTCGGTGTCGCGCGCCGCGATAGCAGGGATAGCTTCGGTTATAATCTCATGATGCTGGGTCGGATAAAGCGGCAGATGAAGGCCGAGCGGGGCCAGCATCTCCCGCGCCCAGAACGAGGTTGCAACAACAACATGCCGCGCCGAAACGCGGCCCTTTGCGGTTTCCAGAATCCAGCGCCCCTGCTCCGGCGTTATGGCCGTGACGGAGCATTGCTGTTCAATCGCCGCGCCCCTGTTGCGGGCCGCAATTGCGAGCGCACGGGTTGCGCCCGAGGGATCCACATGGCCGTCCGTCGGGGTATGGACCGCTCCGAAAATGCCGTCCGTACGGATCAGCGGATGCAGCGCAGCAACCTCTTCCGGCGTGCGGATATGGAACGGAATACCCAGTTCGGCATAACGGGGAGCATAGCTACGGAAAAGCGCCAGCTCCCGCTCTGTCGCGGCCAACCGCAGACTGCCGGTCCGGTGAAAGCCGACGGATTGGCCGCTCTCTTCTTCCGCCTCCAGATACGTGCGGATGGAACCTGCGAACAGCTCTGTCATTTTCGGGTAAGGGCCGAAATAGGTGGTGTTGCCCGCCGCGTGCCAGGTGGACCCGGATGTCAGCCCGCGCCGCTCCAACAGCACGGTATCGGTCCAGCCGGATTTTGCGAGGCAATAGAGCACCGAAGCGCCGACAATACCGCCGCCGATCACGGCAACCTGCACATCCGTTTTCATCAAGATTCACGCTGCAAAATTTGTTTCAAAATCTTTTTGTAAACGCTACCGGCCAAAATCAAGACAGACAAGTGCGGGATAACACCTTGCATGGTATCCGGCGGCGGCATTGTATAGACAACAGCAAGCCCCGCGATGCGCCATCCTGAAAGGACGATGCCATGAACCTCGGTGAATATCTGATTGCCTTGCTGGAGCGCTACGGCGTGGAGGCGATTTTCGGCATTCCGGGGGTTCATACCGCCGAGATGTATCGCGGCCTTGCATCCTCTCCGATCCGGCATGTCACGCCACGGCATGAGCAGGGAGCAGGCTTTATGGCCGACGGATACGCGCGCGTGACCGGTAAACCCGGCGTGTGCCTGGTGATAACGGGACCGGGCCTGTCGAATATCGCCACGGCGATGCTGCAGGCCAAGGCGGACTCGATCCCGATGCTGGTGATTTCCGGCGTGAATGCGCGCGGAGAGATGGGGTCCGGCAAGGGCCATCTGCACGAAATGCCCGACCAGCGCGCTTTTGCGGAACAATGTGCGGTATTCTCGCGCACCATCCTGAAGCCGGAGGATTTGCCCGATGCGATAGCGCGGGCCTTTGCGGTATTCGAAGGTGCACGGCCCGGGCCGGTGCATATCGAAATCCCGCTTGATCTGATGAACGCCAGCGCAGAGGCCTTGCCCGCCCCTGCGCGCGCGCCGGTCACGGTCCTGCCGGTGCCGCGCTCGCTTGACGGGGCAGTAAGAGCGATTGACGGGGCGCAGTCTCCGGTGATCCTGCTCGGGGCCGGGGCAAAGCATGGCGGGGCGGCGGCACTGGCACTAGCGGAGCGTCTGGATTGTCCGGTCGTCACCACCGCGGGCGCACGGGCGCTGATCCCTGTCGGGCATCCTTTGCATGTTGCGGCCTCGCCCGGATACGGGCCGGTTGCCGCGCTGATTGAAAGCGCGGATTTGGCGCTGGCCTTCGGAACGGAGATGGGGCCGACGGATTACCTCGATTTCGAACTGAATCGCATGACTGTGCCCAAGGCTTTGTTGCGGGTGGATATCGACACCCAACAACTGGCGCGCGGCCCTGCT
This sequence comes from uncultured Neomegalonema sp., assembly GCA_937927905.1. Lineage (GTDB taxonomy): Bacteria > Pseudomonadota > Alphaproteobacteria > Rhodobacterales > Rhodobacteraceae > JAHDDY01. Next base: position 5,930 of record CALFWP010000133.1, on the reverse strand, counting down.
ACGGAAATTGCCTTACTGGGGGATGCGGCAGCGGTGATGACGGCGCTGGCGGAGACAGTCGCGCCCGTATCGCGCGGCGGGGCCGCACATGTTGCGGCTATGAGAAAGGTCGCCCTGAATGCTCTAAGCCCCCATTATACGGACCTGTTGCGTGTTCTAGACAGCATCCGAGATGCCGTACCGGAGGCGATGCTGATCGGAGATTCCACGCAACTAACCTATGCGGGCAACCTCGCCTTTGAAGCCGGAAACAAGGGAGCTTGGTTCAACTCTTCCAGCGGGTTCGGAACATTGGGCTACGGACTGCCCGCAGGCATAGGGGCCAAACTCGGTGACCCGTCACGCCCTGCTATCGTGCTGATCGGGGATGGCGGGATACAGTTTACGCTGGGCGAACTCGGTACGGCCGTGGACGAGGGCCTGCCGGTGGTCGTGATCGTCTGGAACAATACAGGCTACGGTGAAATCCGCCGCTTTATGGAGGACCGTCAGATCAAACCCGAGGGCGTAAACCTGACCCCGCCGGATTTCACCCTGATCGGGCGCGCTTACGGATTTGAGACAGTGGCTCTTGACGGGACAGAGGCCCTTGCCGATGCGGTAGCCCATGCGGTGAAGGCGGATAAGCCGACCTTGATTGAGGTCTGCGGGGTCAAGTAAGTGCCGCCTTTACAGTCCCGCACACGATGCGCTTTGCTCAATACGCATTGTCGATCTTGAAATTGTAAAGCTGCCGTGCGCTGCCGTAACGTTTGAAGTCGCTGATATCCGCCGTCATACCCGCGCGGGATAACAGGTCCGCAAGTTGCGTCCGGTGCTCTGCCCGCATCTCTTTTTCAATGCAATCGGCCCCGAGGCTGGCCACAGAGCCACGCACGTAAAGGCGGGCCTCGTAGATGGAATCGCCCAGCGCCTCGCCCGCATCACCGCAGACCACCATTGCCCCGGCTTGTGCCATGAACGCACTCATGTGACCGACCGAGCCGCCGACGACGATCTCCGCCCCTTTCAGCGAAATGCCACAGCGTGCCGAGGCATCGCCCTCAATCACCAGCAACCCGCCATGGGCGGTGGCACCGGCGGACTGACTGACATTGCCCGTCACGCGGACCGTGCCGCTCATCATGTTTTCGGCAACACCGGTGGAGGCATTGCCCTCGACGGTGACGCTGGCCTCTTTGTTCATACCGGCACAGTAATAACCGGCATGGCCCTTGATGGTCACGGAAACCGGCGCATAGAGGCCACAGGCTAGAGCATGGGCACCGCCGGGGTTCATCACCTCAAAGGCCCCCTCAGCGGCGGACTTAAGTGCCCTGTTCACCTCGCGCACAGAAGAGGCGGCGACATCCAGGGCGGTGTTGCGCAGTATTGTATCACTCATGCCGCTTTCCCTTCTCCGGCGTGGCTCCAGGAATAAATCTTTGCCGGTTCCGGTTCGTAGATTTTCGCGTTTTCCACACCCGGCAGCGGGGCAATCGCGCGGAATTCGCTGGCCATCGCAACCCAGTCATCCGTTTCGGCAATCACCGCAGGCTTGCATGCAATCGGATCGCGCAGCACGGCGAACCCGTCTCCAGTGCCGATGGCAAAGGTGTAAAAGCCGTCCAGATCGCGCAGCGCCGCCTCCAGCGCCTGATTGAGCGTATCCCCTTCGGACATGCGCCAGGCGAGATAGGCGGCGGCAACCTCGGAATCGTTTTCGGTCTGAAACTGCTCACCGTGACTGACGAGCGTTTCGCGCAGGTTGTTATGATTGGACAGCGAGCCGTTATGGACCAGACAGGTATCCGCACCGGTCGAGAACGGGTGTGATCCGGCGGTGGTAATCGCGCTTTCGGTGGCCATGCGGGTGTGGGCAATCGCGTGAGTGCCGCTGCGCTGTGTCAGGCCGAAATCTTCCGCTACGCGGTCGGGATCACCGATGCCTTTATAAACCTCGATGTTTTTCCCGAGGGACAGCACGGTCACATCCGGCGCATTTCCGATGATCCAGCCGCGCACGGCCCGCCCGTCCGCATCGGTACGGATGATGGCGTGATCGTGCAGTGTCTCCAAGTCCATCTCCGCAGAGAGTGCCGCTGTCAGATTGTCTTTCAGCACCTGCCAATCCGTCGCGCCGGTCTTGGACAGCAACACCAGCTTGGCGCGCCCGTCCCCGCCTCCATAGACGGCAAAGCCCGCCGAATCCGGTCCCCGGTCGCACATTTCATGCAGCATCAACGCCGTCAGGCGGCCCAGCTCCGGCGCCAGCGCTTTATTCTTGAGGAACAATCCGACAATGCCGCACATATTTTTTCTCCTGTTGCCTTCCAGAAGGCTAGAACAGGCCGCCGCGCAATAAAAGCACGAAAACGACATGTTTTGACGGTGCCGGAGACTTGCGGAGACAGATATTCTACCGCAATTTCAGGTGTTGAATCAGTGAGGTGTTATGACTTTTTCTCTTGTTGCACGCTGTGCTCAAACCGGGATGTTCGGGGTTGCTGTCACATCGTCCTCGCCCTGTGTCGCCGCGCGCTGTGCATATGCCCGCGCAGGTACCGGAGCTGTGGCCAGTCAGAACGTCACCGATCCGACGCTCGGCACACGGGGACTCGACCTGATGGAGATTGGGGCAAGCGCATCCGAGGCGGTCACGATCCTGCGGGCCACGGGTCATTATCCCGAGTACAGACAGGTTCTGGCGGTTGATAAAAACGGCGCAACAGCCATCGGGTCGGGTTCGGAGATTTTGGGTACGTGGGCACAGGCCAGCGCACCGAATGTGGCCGCGGCAGGCAACCTGCTGGCCAATACCGACATACCGCAAGCCATCGTTGACGCCTATCTGATCGCGACAGGACATATCGGCGACCGGTTGATTGCCGCCATGCGTGCCGGTCTTGCGGCGGGGGGCGAAGCCGGACCGATCCGTTCCGCCGGAATGCGGCTGGTGGATAAAGTCCCCTGGCCGGTGGCCGATATCCGCGTGGATTGGACCGAAGAGTGCCCGATAGAGGGGCTGGCTTCGGTCTGGGCAGTCTACAAACCACAGCTTGAGGATTATGTGACGCGGGCGCTAAATCCGGAAACCGCGCCCAGCTATGGCGTGCCGGGGGATGAATAAGTGACGGATACGAAACCTTTAATCGACACCATCAGGGCCGCCGCCGCCCTGCCCTATGAAAAAGCCGTGACCCTGCCGGGCGCGGCCTATAGCGACGAGGCGCTGTTTGCCCATGAACGCAATACGGTCCTTGCCAAGGGGTGGCATTGTCTCGGGCGCTGTGACGAGGTGCCGGAGGCGGGGGACTTCTTTACCGCCGATCTGCTTGGCGAGCCTCTGCTGATCGTGCGCGGGGATGACGGCGCAATCCGCGTGCTGTCGAACCTGTGCCGTCACCGCCTGATGCCGCTGGCCGAAGGGCGCGGGACCGCTGATAAATTTGTATGCTCCTATCACGCCTGGAGCTATGCAAGAGACGGGGCCTTGCGCAGCGCACCGCGCATGAAAAATACCGCTCTGGAAACAGATACCTGCCGCCTGCCCGCATACCGCAGCGAAGAATGGCGCGGGTTTTTATATGTGACACTGGACGATAACGCGCCGCCGCTGGCCGATGCTCTGGCGGATCTGGAAGGTATCATTGCGCCCTATCACACCCAAGACTTCCGCGTGATCCATTCAACGGAGGAAGTCTGGCGCTGTAACTGGAAATGCCTCGTTGAGAACTTTATGGAGGGGTATCACCTCTCGGTGGTCCATCCCGTGACGCTGCACGGCTACACCCCGTCAGCCCTGTCGCGGAAATTTGAAGGCGGGAGCGGCTTTACCGGCTATCACGCCAATTACCCCCAATCTATACCCCCGCGCGGAGCAGGTCATTCCGGGTTAAACGAAGAAGAGCGCCACCGTTCGACGCTGTTTTGCGTGTACCCCTGTCAGGTGGTCAGTCAGGCCGCCAATCTGTTGGCCTCGCTTTATCTGAAGCCGTTGGCCGTTGATGCAGTACGGGTGAAATGGACCCTCTCGGTCTGGCAGGACGAATTCGACGAGGCAGCGATTGCCGAACGGATTGCTCTTTGGGAAGAGGTCAACCGTGAGGATCGTGAAAAACTGGAGCGCCTGCAACCCGGCCTGGCGTCGAGCCGCGCGGATGCCGGATCGCTCGCCCCTGCGGATTACGAAGGCACAATCCATGATTTTCACGGCTACCTTGCGCAGCATATGTAACGGCAGGCGTGCTGCGTTCACTCGTATTCACTCAAACAATAACATCAGAGTGATGGAAACGGAAAAGAAGACAACCATTACGAATAATGAATGGAGCCAAAACAACTCTTTTGTAATGATTCATATTGTCTTTTGAATGATGAAGTATGCGATCTTAAAGCATTCTTTATTTTTTTAGAATTGGGTTGAGCAAGTATATCATCCGCAAGATAATGTGCTGATGTAATGTGTTTTTTTATGGATCTTTCTTTATAGAAGTCGTAATTATCCATACCAGATGTTAAGTAAGGAGCGAACCCAGGATCAACTTTTATTTTTTGTGCAACACATCCACAGATTTCAGCATCTGTCTTATCAGGATGATCGAATGAATCAAAAACAATGCTCACTTCTCTTTGGCAAAATTTTAATATTCTTGTTTGTGTATGATCGAGATTCAATTTCCTTTTTAGCGTCATAGTAGTGAACGGATTCACAAAACCCGGCATAGTTAAAATAAAAACAACAAAAATTGCTGCTAACACATGCTTCCAATACAGTAACAACATAATTAAAATCCCTACTATAATTATATATATTTAATTATAAGAAATTATTTAATTGATAATTTATTAATTTATATCAGATTAAATTTTTGATTTATAATTTTTACAGATAATCAGCGCCACAATTCATACAAGATAATCACAATTATTTTTAACATTTATTTCGTGTAAAGTATCGGATAAAGTGACGCGACCAGCAAAATCGCCATTAATATATTGAAAGAGCGTAACCTGTTATTGTTAGTCAGATACCTGCTAATTTCTCTCCCGATAAACATCCAGACACTACAGGCAGGCAAGTTTATTGCGCCGAAAATCAGGGCGGTGGTCAGGATCCCGCTCACACTCTGCACCGGCGTGTATACACTGATGGCTGTCAGAGCCATAGCCCAGGCCTTCGGGTTGACCCATTGAAAGGCGCACGCCTGAAAGAACCCGAGTGGGTTTCCGGTCTTTTGCGCCTCGTCCGGCGGTGCGGCATTTGCAATCTTCCATGCAAGATAGAGCAGAAAGCCGACACTCAGAACTTTGAGTACCGAGTAAATCACCGGAAAAGCGTCAAAGACTCTGATCAGCCCAAGACCGACCATTACAATCATTGCCGTAAAGCCGATGCCGATGCCCAACCAATGCGGCAGCGTCCGCTTCACACCGAAATTCGCCCCCGATGCCATCAGCATAAGGTTATTCGGTCCGGGCGTAACCGAGGACACAAAACAGAACAGCGCAAAACCGGCGAAGACCTCATACATCATACCTGATGCTATGCCGTGCTTTCCCTGCTGCGGCAAGGCCCGCCGGGATCAGTTTTTGTGCGCCTTAACACTACACTTTCTCATACATGCATCTGCTCTGAAATAAATGCGCCTGACCACCCGTTTACCGGAAGAATTCCCATTGTCCGCAAACGCCTTCCATGACTAGGGTGCGGGCAGAACTTTGAAGGGAATCATGGCCATGGCTCAGGCGGATTGGACAGCGCGCGCAAGGAATGTTCTGCCCGCCGGCGGTTTCGGGAATTTTGATCACTCCCTCATCATCCGCGAAGGCAAGGGCAGCCGAGTGTGGGATGAGGACGGGAATGAATTCATCGACTATCTGATCGGGTCCGGTCCGATGCTGATCGGCCACGGACACCCAGAAGTGCTGGACGCGGTGCAGGAGCAGAT
>CALFWP010000132.1 GCA_937927905.1 uncultured Neomegalonema sp. | reverse complement strand
AATCATTGCACTACGCTAAATGTCCACAGTCCCTAGGACTGCGCCCGCACGCGCTTATACCGCACATATTTTTACCAGAAAAACAAACCTTCGGTACACCGTTTTCGGGGTTATGGTAAAAATCCGCTGAATTGCGCTGCTAAACTGCGGGGTGAAGTTCGGCACAAAAAAATGTTGTCCGCTTGTTTGCCGAAACAATGATCGCAGGATGATCATGCGGATGGCAACGGACTACTTTTTCTTCATTTTCAGCTCCACCAACCTCAGCGGGTTTTGTCTGCTTTCTGGTTTTTCCGGTGATGCGCGACGTTTAATGATTGTTTGCCATAATGACCTTTTGTCCTGCCAGCGTGATGAAATAAACGGCAATCCCTGAAACAACCGGTAAGGGCAAATCAAGGGGAAAATTGATCCGGTTCCACAACAAAAAATAACCATTGCAGGATAGTGTTTCTGGAAAATACCCGTATCGCGATGCCGGTGGTTTTCTGCCGGACTCCGGACTGACAAGACCAACAGGAATAGGACAGCATCCCCGATGAACACTTCCGTTATTTTGAAGCGTCAAGTCCCAATCCGCACCACAGAAGCGTCCCGGTCATGGCTGGGAGGGTTACCGGTGATGCCACGGCTGACACGTTGGCCACGTGATGCGAAGGGCGCGCCGATGCATTTGTTGGCACAGATCTGTTGCGCTGATTTACCGGAAGCACTTTGGAATGGCCTTGGACCGCGCAAGGGTTGGCTCCTGTTCTTTATCGAGGTACCGGACCTCAAAGAATATGACGGAGAAGACAGAAACGTACAGGTTTTGCACACTTTATGTCCGGGTTCTCTGCGTCAACTGCCGGATGAGGCGGCGTCCGTGCGCTATTCGATGATACGCGACGGCTATTACCACAACATACGTCCGGGTGCACAGAAATTCTGGAGAAAATGGCCTGTCGACATTGTTGAGCAAGAACATGATCAGGTCCGGGCCGGCAACGACGAAAATGACGGTTACAGCATTACGGCCGAAGAACTCTACGGTGCGGTTGTTTCACAATACGGCGTCTACGATGAAGCGATCAATCCGGGCCGTATGATGACCTGGCGGGGTATGCGTTATTTCGCTGCGAGTATTATGAAGGATTTGCAGCCTGATAGTTTCAAATCTTATTTTATCAGTTACTTAGGGTTGCTCGAACCGCCTGAAACCGATGAAAAGGGATTTGAAGAGGAGCTTGAAAAACGCGCCGGGCAGCATCCTGAAATCCGTGGCCGCGATGTCGGGCGGGACCGGCAGGCCTGGGCTGTAAAGGATACATTGAGAGCGGAATTGAAACAGGAACGCAGGACAGGCTGGCTTGAAAGAGCATACCCCGTGATAGATGCGAAAATTGCCGAAGCCGAATTCCTTCGCGACAGAACGCGGAAAGAGCTAGACGACAAAGGGAAGGGGCTCAGCGAGTATCATCGGGGGCAGAAGAAGAGGTTTTTGAGCTACCAGATTGAGACACTGGAAACACTTTCAAAGTCCCGCGCCGATCTGGACACGCTTTTGACGACTTATTCGGGGCCGGATGATGAAGCCCGTCTCAATGCCGAAATCGAAATAACAGGGCAGGAATGTCTGGCCTGGGGAGCGCGGCTTGAGCAAGCCGCACGGGATATAATGCTGAAAGCCGGGGCCTGTGATCCGGAGACTGCCATAACAGAACAGGACTGGGATGATCTTACCCGCCCTTTAACCGAAGCCTCACCGCTTCATTGGGATATGTCATATCATCATATTCGTTTAAGCCAGAACAGCCGGAGTTATAATTTCAACGAACATATCCGCAGTGCTGTTCGCGAAGACCTTTTGGACATTTATACCCGCGACAACGTCGCTTCGGTATCCCTGCCAAATGACCTCCTGCACAGCCTGGAAGCATCAGTAAGGCGCTTTGATCCGTACCTGCCGAACCGGATGGGGAACCCGCCCGATCTCGTTCAGAGTCGCATTCTGGATGAAGGCGATTATTTGCTGTTTCAGGCGACGAGCGATCTGCCGATAGGATGGATGTGGGGCGATGCGGGCGCTCTTTATGTCACCATATCCGAAAACGACCTGCGCAAAGGCGAGTTTGAAAACATCAAAGCCTGGATTGAAGGTCATTAGCTAGAGACCGCCTGTGGTTTCAATATGTCCAATGATTTCCATTATGCCTTTCCCGGTCCGAATCTGTGCAAAAACAAACGGGCGGTCCCCGCGCATCTTTGCCGCGTCCCGCTTCATGACCTCAAGCGAGGCCCCGACATGGGGGGCCAGATCGGTCTTGTTGATGATCAGCAGGTCCGAGCGGGTGATCGCCGGACCGCCCTTGCGCGGAATTTCCTCTCCGGCGGCCACATCAATCACATAGAGGGTAATATCCGCCAGCTCCGGCGAGAAGGTCGCGGCCAGATTATCCCCGCCGGATTCGATAAAGACGATATCCAGATCGGGGTGACGGCGGCGCAAATCCGCAATGGCGGCCAGATTGATCGAGGCATCCTCGCGGAGGCTGTATTGTGCTACCTTGTCAGGTCGGGCAACCCAGACGCATTTATCGAATGTCCTGGTGACCTGAAATGGTCCCCGCCATTTGAGGTCGTTTTCGCGATGCA
>CALFWP010000131.1 GCA_937927905.1 uncultured Neomegalonema sp. | reverse complement strand
GCGGCACGGTTCAAGGACCCGATTGATTTGTCACGGTGGCGCGTGGCGGGCATAGGCGGCGATGCCATCAAACCTTCCGATCTTGCATCCTTCTCGGATGCGTATGAACCTTACGGGTTTTCCGCCAGCAGTTTCCTGCCGAGCTACGGTATGGCGGAGCTGACATTGGGCATGACCTTCGCGGAAAAGCACCGGGGCTGGGACAGTGTCGATCTCGACCCGCTTGCACTGGAACAGGATCAGGCCCTGCCCGCCAACGGCCACGGGTCGGCGACATTTGTGATGTGCGGCAAGCCCCTGCCCGGACATGAACTGCAAATCCGTGACACGGATGATGTTGTCCTGAAAAACGGCTGCTGCGGACGTGTGATGGCCAGCGGCCCCAGCATGATGCTGGGGTATTATAACGATCCGGAACTGACACAAATATCCCTGAGCGCCGATGGCTGGCTGGATACCGGTGACCGCGGTTTTCTCACCGATGACGGAGAGCTGGTCATCACCGGCAGAATCAAAGATCTGATTATTCTGAACGGCCGAAATATCTGGCCGCAGGATATCGAATGGAATCTGGAAAAAACGTTCCTGGACCGGATGCGTGAGGGCAGCTTTGCCGCATTCAATGTAGCAGAGGACGCGAAGGAGCGCGTTGTCGTGGTCGCCGAATGCCGTGAACAGGATACCGCCAAACGGGAAGAACTGCGCGAGGAAGTGCGCCGCAGTGTCAAGGTCAGCAATGCGCTTGAACCGATTGTGGTTCTGGGGCGACGCGGGCAATTACCGCGCACATCCTCCGGCAAACTGAGCCGCGCGGAAACCCGCAAAATCTATCTCTCCGGGGCATTTGATTGAAACCGCTCACCGTTGCTCTGACCGGTGCAACAGGCTTTGTCGGCAGACATATCCTAAGCCGCTTTAATGGTGACGGCCACGATATGCGCATTCTGCTGCGCAATGAGCTGTCATTAGATGCGGGTCCGAAACCGGTTACCGTGATTCCGGGCAGCCTGGATGACGAAACAGCTCTGGCCGAACTGGTTAAAAGTGCGGACCTGATCCTGCATCTTGCCGGAGCGATCAAAGCGCCGGACCGCAATGCCTTTATGCGGGTTAACCGTGACGGCACCCGGAGTATGATCGACGCATGGCAACGCCATGCCCCCGATGCACGCTTTGTGCTGATCTCTTCGTTGGCGGCACGGTATCCGCACCTGTCGCATTATGCCGCCTCAAAAGCAGCCGCAGAGGATGCCGCACAGGGCACCGGCGCTGTGATCTTCCGCCCCACAGCCATTTACGGCCCCGGTGATCACGAAACCCTGCGTCTGTTCACAGCCACAAAAATGCCGGTGCAGGTCGCGTTGAATTCCGCGGATGCAAGGCTGTCCTTTATCCATGTCAATGATGTAATCGAAGCCCTGGTCAGTACAACACGGCATCCGGAAGAGTTCGCGGGCAAAACATTCGAGCTGAGCGATGCCAATACTGCAGGCTATTCCTGGAGAGAGGTTATTGCTGCGGCGTGTGCATGCCGGGGCGGACAGGCTCGTGTAATCCGTCTGCCAAAGTGGATTTTGCATCTTGCAGGAAAATTTGGAGATTGCGAAGCAGCTTCAGGCCGTGCGCCGATGCTGACCACGCCTAAAACGCGGGAAATTTTGCACCCAGACTGGTCCGTACCCGCCACGCACAGGCCGCCCTCTTCGCTGTGGGAACCGAAAACCGGCATCAAAGAGGGATTCGCCGACACATATTCCTGGTACCGAGATGCATTATGGCTGTAACAGCTGCACTCAGCCCCATGCGGCACATACACTCAATGGAATGAAAGCCTGTGACCCTGCCCTTGCGCATTGCACATATCTCTGATCTGCACAGGTATTCAGGCTTACCTGAGGGGCGGGACCTGACGTTAAAATCAACCCTCGGCGTTGCAAGCTGGTATCTGAAACGCAGGCACATTCACTGTAAAAACGTGACCGATACACTTTTACAGGATGTGATTGCAGCGAAACCGGACGTGATTGCCTTGACCGGTGATCTGATCAATTTCGGTTCGGAAACGGAATTCGGAAACACAGCGGATTTCCTGAGACAGCTCACGACCTCTAACGATGTCCTTATTATGCCGGGCAATCATGAAATTATGACACGCTGGTCTGCAGGTCATATGCACAAACATTGGGCCGGTTTTCTATACAAAGAAGGCGAAGTGGAATTCCCGCAATGCTGCATTTACGGTCGTTATGCACTCATCAGCGTTTCAACGGCCGTTGCGACCCCGCCCGGTTTTGCCTCCGGCAAGGTCGGGGCGGCACAGCGCACACGCCTTGAAAACATGCTCATGGAAGCGGAAAAGCGCAATCAATTCCCCGTTGTTCTGATGCATCACCCGCCTACGCCCGTCAAATCCCGCAGAAAGGGTTTATCTGACGGACCCGAAATATGTGCTTTGCTTGCAGGTTCCTCCGTAAAGCTTGTTTTGCACGGGCATACTCATAAACGTCAGCTGTCCTGGATCAACGGCAGCGCATGCCGTATTCCGGTCATTGGCACCACTGCGCTCAGCCTCAAACCGAAAGATATAAAGGCTGGCGGATCATGGCAGCTGATCGAGCTTGATGCCGATAGCGAAAAAGCTACGTTAAAAGAAAGACGTATCGACCTCTTCGGAAAAACCGTTTCGGCAATGACGCCTGTTACTATAAATTGCAATACAGCCAATAAATACGCCCTGGTTTAATTTCTGTTTTAAAAACCTGATCGTAAGCAGGGTATATCATGACTGGAAATTGACATTGAAAGTCTTATAAATAGGCTGCAATAACGCCTGTTTTACACGACACAATTTCTTAGTTTCATCATTTGCGGTATGACCTGAAGGTCGGTCCGCACCGGCAATTCTCTGACGGGATCAGGATAATATGACGAATGCGGTAATTCTGAGTGCCGGCCAGGGAAAGCGCCTGAAACCGTTTACAGATGACCGCCCGAAATGCCTGGTCCCTGTTAACGGCAGGCCGGTTCTTGATTGGCAGCTTAGCGCGCTTGCGGATGCCGGAGTGACACATGCAACCGTTATTACCGGCTTCGGTGCCGGATCCGTAGAAGCCTTTACCAATATCAACGCAGCACCACTGTCGGTAGAATGCGTTTATAATCCGTTTTACGCCGTATCGGATAATATCGGTACACTCTGGATTGCACGTAATTACCTGACCGGAAACAGTCTTCTTATCAACGGGGATACCCTGATCGATCCGCGTATCATCCGCAAGGTTATCGCGGAGGCAACAGCGCCGGTCACCGTCACTATAGATCATAAAGAGCAATACGATTCCGATGATATGAAGGTACGTTGTAATGGCACGGACCTGTCAGCAATCGGGAAAACACTGGAGGCCCCTGTTGACGGTGAATCCATCGGCCTGATCCGTTTGCAAAAGGACGGCGCGGATATTTTGCGTCAGACCCTTGATAACGTTTTGCGAACACCGGACGGCTTACGTTTGTGGTACCTCTCGGTAATAGACACGCTTGCCAAACAAAATCGTGTCGGGACTGTCTCAATCACCGGCTTGCCCTGGGCGGAAATTGATTTTCCGGCCGATCTGACGAAAGCATCTAAGATTATACAGCAATTCCGGTGGAACAACACGCTCCGGTCCCTTACAAAGCACGACATCGCTCAGGAAAGACAACATGACTGACGGCAAACCGGGCCGCATGATGCGAAAAAACGCCGCATCAGAAATTTGAATACTTGAGAGACAGTATATCCCGATGAATAAATCTGAAATAAGCGAAAAAATCCATGGCCTTATCAAAAAATATTCAAAATCCGAAAAAGAAATAAAGAGCGATTTCGATATCTTATTGGATACTGGCCTCGACTCCGTATCTGTAATGGATATTGTGATGGAACTTGAAGACGATCTGGATACAATGATACCTATCGAAAAACTTTCCAATGTTCGTACTGTAAACGACTTTGAGTCTGTCGTTTTCGATATCATTAACAACGATAAACAAAACTAAGTGGGTTTTGGTCACGTGGGCATTAAAGACAGAATTCAGTTAGCCGAACGCAATGTAGATGCACTCAGAAGCCTTGGGAGAGACCCCAGCGCTCTGGAATTCGACGAAATCATCACCCCGACACAAGCGGTCCTCGGTGGCGAGCGTGTCACATTGTTCGGGACGAATAATTATCTCGGCCTGACCTTCCACGCGGGCTGTGTCGATGCCGCAAAGACGGCCAGTCAATTACAGGGATCAGGGACAACCGGCTCGCGCATGGCCAATGGCAGCTATGCCTCTCACCGTAAACTGGAACATGAGATAGCCGCGTTTCACGGAAAGCGCGATACGATCATTTTCTCAACCGGCTATCTGGCCAATGTCGGGATGATATCGGCGCTTGCCGTTTCAGGGGATTATCTTCTGATTGATGCCGACAGTCATGCGTCGATTTATGACGGCTGTAAGATGAGCGACGCGGAAACCCTCCGGTTCAAGCACAATTCACCTGAAAGCCTGGCCCGTCGCCTCAAGCACCTTGCAGGATCGGAGGGTGATAAAGTCGTCATCGTCGAGGGGATTTATTCAATGCTCGGCGATACGGCCCCTCTGAAAGAGATCGCCGCTGTGGTCAGAGAGGCCGGAGAGGGCGTGTATCTGATGATTGACGAGGCTCATTCCCTCGGTGTGATCGGGCATAACGGGCGCGGGTTGAGCGAAGAGGACGACGTTGAAAAGGATTGCGATTTCATCACCGGTACATTCTCAAAATCCATCGGCACCACTGGCGGATATTGCGTATCGGACCACGAATGGTTCAGCGGTCTGAGAATTCTTTCGCGGCCCTATATTTTTACGGCCTCTATGACACCGAGTGCGGTTGAAACCGCACGGGCCGCATTCGGAATTGTCGGTTCGGCAGAGGGCCGCGCACTAAAAAGCCGGCTGCAGAGCAACTACAAGCGGGTTTTTGCCGGTGTGCGCGCATTGGGCTTTGAAACCGGTCCGCAGGCCGGTCCTGTTGTGGCGCTGCAATTGCCTGATCCTCAGACAGCTATTGCGTTCTGGAACCGCACCATCGACGAGGGTATCTATACGAATATCGCCATTCCGCCGGCAACTCCGAACGGCCTGTCACTTCTACGGGTCTCAGTTTCGGCGGCTCATACGGATCAGGAGATTGACCGGGCGCTTGCAGTTTTTGAATCCATTGGTACCGAATCCGGATTGATCAGCTCAACGCGCCCCCGCACGGAAAAGCTGCGTTCACCGGCCGCGTGATCTCAACACACGGATCAGCACAAAAGGTGCGGCAAGCCATGGGTAACGCCGTTCCCAGGGTTTTAAAAAGCCGTGACCGCTTTTATGCCGGTCAAGCTTTGACAGGATATAGGCCGTCCCGCCACGAAACGTGAAGGCGGCCTTAATCAGACGGCAGATATTGAGCGGCATACCGATCATTTTGCGCAAGCGCCAGCCCCGGCGAAAACCGGAACGGTCCTGCCGCATAAAATTATGCGGAGGCAGCACCGCATCAATCCGGCTGAACAATCCGGCATTGGCTTCAACAATCCCCACGGCACGGTTACGCCCGCCCTCGGGCCGCAATTCCACCCCGTAGGTATGGGTAAACAAACATGCCCAACGCCCGCCCGCTACAATACCCTCTTGTGTTAAGTCACCATCATCATACAACACATCGGCCCAGAACGCCCCAGTTTGCCAGGCTGTAACCACCGCTTCAAGCACAGCATCACGCGCGTCCGGTGCCACACAGACAAGGCGGACCGGCTGTGCGAAACGCGTCCAGAGGGTTGTATCCCGGCTGTATTGCCGCATCCGGTGCGCAAATGCGGGCAGGCTCATAACCGCAACCTTGGCCGCCCGATCCCCTGACCTGCGGTGGTACACATTCGGCGGCAACAGTCTGTTTGCAAGCGCGCTCATACCCATGCCGTGATATGCGCGGTTACTTTCGGTCAACACATAAAAATCAATCAGGCCGCCTGCTTCAAACCGGCGCAGAATATTCCCGTAAAACAGGACGGCTACCACGCCGCGCTCATTGAACAGCCCCTCGGCCATGTCGCGGATAAAGTCCGGCAC
>CALFWP010000130.1 GCA_937927905.1 uncultured Neomegalonema sp. | reverse complement strand
GGCCCCGCGCGCAAACCCCCAGGCCACAGCATCATGGCGCGCTGTTCCTGCGCGTCTTTGCAACAGGGCACCGTAGATCGGGAATCGGGCGTTTTCGGAATAATCAAGATGGGGCACGAGCTCTCTGACCCCGTCGCGGTCGAGCAACTCGGCCTCGATTCCGTTCATCACCATGGTATTCGCGCGCTTTGCCGCCGCATCCCGGGCCGCCGGGGTATGGAACAGCCCGAGTTGTCCGCGCTGGGAAAACATGACGTTATAATTCAGCTCATGGGACAGATTTTCCCAGAGTTTGACGGAGTGCTCGTAAAACTCGGTCGAGTGCGGCAGCGCATAATTCGAGCGCACAATTGTGGTATTGCGCCCGACATTGCCCCCGCCGAGCCAGCCTTTTTCAACAATTGCGATGTTTTTCAGGCCGTGATTCTTCGCAAGGTAGTATGCTGTGGCGAGGCCGTGACCTCCGCCGCCTACAATTACAATGTCGTATTCGGCCTTCGGTTCCGGGTCGCGCCATGCACGGCTCCAGCCCTTCTGACCGCGTAAACCCTCGCGGAAAACCGCCCAGCCCGAGTAACGTTTCATGCGAATTCCTCCGGTATTCAGGTTACGCTAATGGAATAATGATATGTTATTTTGCCCAGCGGGGAACAATTTTAACACTTCCGCGACACACCGTCTCTCAGGGCACACAGGAACATGGCTTCACAGAATAATTTATTCAAATCATGCGCATGGACTTGAAACTATACCCGAAATATGCGCAAAGTCGGATGGAGTACGGTTCTGCATGAACAAAGATTCGCTTTCGCGGTTGGCTGTTATGCTTTGAATTGGTTAGAAAACTCGAGTGCTAACTTAGGGGAAGGTCCCGATTATGACGTTTATTAATAAGTTCATGCGGGTATCCGCAATCACCTGTGTTGCAGCATTGGCTTCCAGTCAGGCTTTTGCAAGTGCTGCAGATGAATACACTCTGAATCCGGTCATTAATTCGGCTCCTGTCGAAATTGCTCCGGTTTCCGAAGTTTACGTTCAGCCTGCACCGGTTGAGCAATTTGTTGCTGAACCTGCTTACACAATCGAAGAGGTACAACCTGTACAAATCCAGGAAGTTCAACCTGTTCAACAAATCATCTCCGAGCCTGTGATTGTGCAACCGGTTGCTGAACCTGTTGTGATCTCCGAGCCTGTGATTGTGCAGCCGGTTGCTGAACCTGTTGTGATCTCCGAGCCTGTGATTGCACAACCTGCTGCCCCGGCCGCACCGGTCACATATGTAGCACCTTCGCCGGCTCCTGTTGTTGCAGCAGCCCCTACTGGCGCAGTTGCCGCTCCTGTCGCAGCCGTTAGCGGTCTGGGTGCGGGCGGTCTCGGCGGCGCCGGACTTATCGCAGCCGGTGTTGGAGTTGCTGCACTGGTCGGTATCGCTGCTGTTGCACTTAGCGATGATGATGATGATGCAACTGCGACGACTACGACGAACTAAAGCTAATCGAAACAACATGTTAGTGTTGTAATGCTTATCAGGCCATCCTTTCCGGATGGCCTTTTTTAATTATAGCTGGCAATTTCCGTATAATACTAAAAGACTTTAAGATTTGAATTGTTCGGATACGGATTATGCTGTTTTATAATGATTTTTTTCGTAATCACCTTGTATTTCAGACTCGGATATTCAAACCCGGCGCATTATCATTAGAATGAGAACGATTGACATACCGATTTCAGCGCTGATTAAAGTTTTTGCCACATCGAATACATCGCCACCTGTTCTTAAGACCAGCCATAGAGATACGATTTTGATAACTGTCTTGCATATTGCAGCAAGACAAACGGCGCTCTGACGCTTTTGGAGTAGCAATACTTGGGTCAGAAGAAGCGATAAAACCAACGGGCCGATCGCAAAAGTATGAAACCTGAAAATTCCTGATGTAAGCGTCGTGGCTGAAGCATCGAAAGCGCCTCTTTCAAAGCAGACTCTGATCAATGGTTCAGCTGCCATCATGAGCATAAGCCCAATTACAGCAGCCGTTATAGAAAGTCCTGTGATCAGGTATATGTGTCTGTGGCAGATCCTTCCAGTGTCACGAAACGCGCGGCCGAAACGGGGGGCAAGAATTAGGTTGGCTGATGTCGCAAAAACCGCTGCAATCGCCATAAGTAATGCATAGCTGTATTCCAAGCTCGCCAGTGCACCTTCATCCATACCTGATGCCACGGCGCGGTCCAGGATGCGGCCACCGGACAAAAACAGCTGCGAAACGAGTACCAACGCGATTGCATTCAGAACAGGTGTCAATGCTTTGAGCCGAGGACGGATCGACAAAGCATTAATAATCCTATGCCGATCGGTCCCGCCAAGCGCGGCAATGTGCATAACAAGAACTGTTAAGCCGCCGACCACAGCAGCCATGGCCGGAATTACCGGATCTCGCCAGTTAAAAATATGGATAAGTATGAAAAGTGCGAGAATAAAACCGCCCGAACGCATCAGTTGCGATGCGGCTCCCGGCCATATGCGGCCTCTGGTGCTCATCAATGCCCGTAAAGGTAATGATAACAGGACACAGGCCGACATTAACCAGCAAACTCTACCGGCCAATATCAGTTTGCTTTGTTCGGAAGCATTCATACCCGGTGCAAGGATCAGCGCTTGCCAGGGCATCGTCAATACGCCTGCCAAAGATGTGCCGACGCCAAAAAAAACGCCTGCCCAGACCGCGTTCGGTAAAACCTGCGCTGGCGGATGCGATCCCTCGTCATCAAGAATAAGGCGGATTATGATGGCGACAAAAGAAACGGCCAGCGCGTCGGACAGTATGCTCGGCAGTGCAAAAGCGATACGGAAAATCTCAAGCTCGCGTGAGGTTCCGAACAGATATGCCAGAAAAATTTCGCGCATAAAACCGATGGCAAGACCTGATGCAACCAGAATTGGAATAATGAGGGTGCGGGTCAAAACATAATTGCCATGTTAAAAGCTGACGCGAAACGAATATGTTGCAGAGCAGAGTTTTCGCTGAGATCTGACAGTTACCAGTTTTTACGTCAGAAACTGCCAGGTCAAGTTTGGTTTGGGACCTTTTCTGTCCAGATTTCTGTGCCCTTGAAAATGATAGGTGCTCGCAGGAATTCGGACCAGTTGCTAAGCTGTAGCGACTGACGAAGGAACGACGTGCGAAGACGAACCGGAAACGGTATTCTGCAGACTTCAAGGCGCAAGTAGCCTTGGCTGCGGTCCGTGAGGAGCTGGACACCCGTATCAACTGAAGGCTTGAGTTTGATTGTCGATCGTTGAAGGGTGATTGCGCATCGATAGGCGCCAAAGGCGCTCTTTTTCTGGGCTGATGGCGCGTAAACGTGCTCCAATCAGCAGCTTTGGACAGACTCATCCCATGTCAACACGGCGTTAATGGAAGATCAGGCGGTCCATGTTGAAGGCG
>CALFWP010000129.1 GCA_937927905.1 uncultured Neomegalonema sp. | reverse complement strand
TCCCTCAAATGTCCAGACCACATCCTTCCGGCTCTGTTCGGGCAGAGATGTTTTGTAGGACGTGATCGGTTTCGGCGCATGAATCACTCTGACAGCTCCGGGACGCAGTGCTGTTCCGGCCGGGACCTGATCCCGTATGATGATGCGTTCCATGTTTTTATTGCCGTTATGCCTGAAGGCGATGCGGAACATCACGCACTCCCCGGGTGCGGCATCCTTGACCGGT
This sequence comes from uncultured Neomegalonema sp., assembly GCA_937927905.1. Classification (GTDB taxonomy): domain Bacteria; phylum Pseudomonadota; class Alphaproteobacteria; order Rhodobacterales; family Rhodobacteraceae; genus JAHDDY01. The sequence continues at coordinate 7,766 of CALFWP010000129.1, read as the reverse complement.
TCGAACAATCCGTCCTGATTGCGTTCGTCGCCGAGGCTTCCGTCGCAATCCCTGTCCAGTGCCAGTGTTTTCGTGACGTCGATGCGTCCGCCGGAGACATCAGCGCGGCGGGTGATCAGACGGCTTGAGGCTGATACAGGAATGCCGTTACCGGAAAAGGCGACTGCTCTGACCAGTGTTGTATCAATCCATCCCAGTGGCTTTGCGACCGGCAGTTTCGCCTCTAGATTGAATGTCACTGCATCACCGGCCTGAACAGTCGTGCCGTTGCGCCACGGCTTCGCGGTTCCGGTTTCGTCGAGTTGTAGTATCGTCCAATCCAGGCCTGTGCCCCCGGATACGGAAAGATTGACAGTATGATCTCCGGCCGCAGCCGGAATTTCCAGCGATAGCCGGTGCGAAACGGCGGTTTCATCCGACACCTGTTTTTCTGAAAAAGGCCCGAACAGGATTGCAGGCAGCTCAAAGCGTATTTCCCCGCCTGAAAGCCCGGGATATATACGCGATGAAAGCTCGGTTTTGCCGGTATAAGGTTCCAGCGATGCGTTGATTGTGGCCGCTGTCTGATCCGCCAGAAATGTATTTGAACGCCGGACGGCAAAATCAAGGGCCAGACAGTGTCCGGGTTTCAAGACGGCACCGGGGACGAGCGCACCGCGCAAAACCTTTTCATCAGAGTTGAAAAATATATCTCCGGCCGCTTCAGGTCCGGAATTTTTATGTCGGGTGTGCCCTGTGCTTTCTTCGGAAGGAAAAATCGCAATATGTGCGTCCTCTACTGTATCCGGCAACAGGCTCTGGGGGAGGTAGGCAGCCAGGATCACGGATTTGGCGTCTGCGGTTCCCCTATTACAGCTTGATACAATAACCGGCACAGAATCGTGGAGGTTGATGGTCCGGTCCTCATCCGGTGAGCGGACGGTCAGATCCAGGTCCGGTTCGATGATCAGCAGATCAACCGGACTGTCATCGCGGACAAACGTGTCGCCGAACAGGGCAAGTTCCGCCCGTATTTCAAGAATCAGCCCTTTTCTGATTTGTGGAATATCCCCCGGCAATATGTCTGCGCTGGCTTGGAATGTTTGCGGCGGTTTTGTATCGGACACCGGAACGGTCAGCATGCCCAGCGGATGTACGGTGATACTCCATCCGTTTTCCGTCCGGGTGGTGATATCATTTGCGGAGAGGCCGGTTTTTGGTTGCCCCTGAACCGTAGCGGTAAAACGTTTTACCGATAGCGGTGCAGGCGCGACCGGTGTGCCGGTCTGGGCATCAACCACCCGCGAGAGAATCCGTATACCGGCCTCGTACCGTCCTTCTACAAGGCCGCCGGTGATCAGCAGGCTGCCCGAATCTCCGACCCGCGTGGTCAGCAGTCCCTTATCCGGCCTCCATTCTGTATCAGGCCCGAGCTTGAGAACCGGCGGTGCAGGTGTGCGTTTGCTGATCAGCGCAGGCGGCAGAATGACCTCCCGTCCCGCAACATCAGAAAGTAACAGTCTCAGGGCGGCATCCGCAGACAGATGCGCGTCATTCCGCAAGCGTGCTTTGACCCTGATATCATCAGACTGTCCGGTTTTTATATCATAGATTTCAAAGGGTTTAGCGCATGTGTCATGACCGTATCCGATACCGGTAACCTCTATATCACTGCAATCAAATACTGCGGTGTCCGGAACTGACAGGCGAAGTCCCGTTGCATTTCCGTCGCCTCTGTTTGATATGCGGTATACAGCTTCGATCATGTCACCGGCATCGACCGGTTCATCAGACATGGATAGCAGTTGCGCCCCGAGCAAAGGCCCGGAAAGATTGCCGGAGACCGTGATCTGTTTACCGAGTTGTTTTCCATCAGTGCTTAAAGTACCGGTTATCCGTAAGGCGCGATGTGCCCTAATAACGTCCGCTGTGGCAAACGGATCAGCGTCAGTGAAAACCGCGGCGGCCTTTATTGTAAGAGTGCGATCACTGCGCGGAGTACCTGCTGAAACAATGCAATCCCCGAATAATACTGTCACACGGCGGCCCGTAACGGATGTCCCGGGGGCGGTGTTACAGGAAATGCCGTCGCCTATGGATGTTTCGGTCCGCAGAAACCCGCTGACAGCGGGGGAACCTTCAAACGTAAAATCAAGCGCGGTTACGCGGCCGGCCGGTAACACCGCCTTTGCCTCAATCGAAGGGGTCTGTGTGGTTGAAAACACTTTTCCTCTGCCGGAATTATTTATGGTCATCCGGGTTTTCGGAGGGGCAAGCGTGAAAAGTACGTTTTCTTCAGTCCGGATGGTCGTTTCCGTAACGGTTGCGGCAGCGCCGAGTGACAGGCGTTGCACAATGCCGATATCGGCGTCTTCAGCAATCCTGACCTTTACTGTGCGCTCGAATATACCCCCTGGCTGAATAAGTGATTTGGTCTCGGCAATCCGCCATGCCACGGCGGGACCGTCGCGTTGGTCGAAGGTCTCCAATGGTTCGTCAACTGTGCCGTTGTGATTGTTGTCCAGGCCGTCACTATCCGGAGCTATGACCTCAATTCCTGCAGTGTGGCGCAGCGCGATGCGTCTGAGCTGCAGGGGGATTTCACTGGTATTCCTTATTTTAAAATCAATACGGTATGTATCTTTTATAAGTGCTTCACCGGCGGATGCGGTGCCCTCTAGCGGCGAGGGCGGTTGTACATTGATCGTCAGGTATTTCTCATCCGGTTGCGCCTGGACGGAGGCCGGGAGCAATGCGGACAGCAACAGAGCGGTAACGAAATTATACATTCGCAGATCATATGCGGCTGTGGGCTGTGCAGCAATGCCCCTGAATAATGTGTGTATGTGGATCGTCCGTGTTGTGTTGATGGTCCGGCTTGGTTTCTGTTGAACCTGCTGCAGGTGCTTTGCACTTATGTAGACAGTTTTAGGAGACAGCGGTTGAAAGCGGTTTTGCCGGTACGGTGTAAATGGCTCTCATACCGGAAAAAATTTCCGTTTACGCTTTTTATCGCTTAGAAGCGCCTCTCTATGCTGTTTTGAAACTGGAATCCGTGATGGGCTATCGCATCGTTGTCGCCGGGGCCACTGGGAATGTTGGCCGCGAATTGTTGAATATCCTCGCCGAAAGAGAGTTCCCCGCCGATGAGGTCGCTGCACTCGCCTCGCGCCGGTCTCAGGGCAAAGACGTCTACATGGGTGATACGGAACTGAAATGTCAGGATATTGAACAGTTTGACTGGACCGGTTGGGACATCGCGCTTTTTGCGATCGGTTCGGAGGCCACGCAGAAATATGCGCCCATAGCGGCCAAGGCAGGCTGTGTTGTCATCGATAACTCGTCACTTTACCGCTATGATCCGCAGGTCCCGCTGATCGTGCCGGAGGTCAATCCGGATGCGGTGGTGGAGTATAAAAATAAAAACATCATCGCGAATCCGAATTGCTCGACCGCGCAGATGGTTGTTGCGCTCAAACCGCTTCATGATCGTGCAAAGATCAAAAGGGTTGTCGTTTCAACCTATCAGTCCGTTTCCGGCAGCGGAAAGGCGGCTATGGACGAGCTTTGGAATCAGACAAAGGGCATGTATGTCCCTGGACAGGAAATTCCGCCAAAGGTCTATCCGAAGCAAATCGCGTATAATGTCATTCCGCATATTGATAAATTCCTGGATGACGGTTCGACCAAAGAAGAATGGAAGATGGTCGCCGAAACCAAGAAAATTGTAGACAAAACCATCAAAGTGACAGCGACCTGTGTGCGCGTACCGGTTTTTGTCGGTCATTCCGAATCTGTGAATATCGAGTTCGAGGATCCGTTATCGGCGGATGAGGCCCGCGATATTCTGCGGGAAGCACCCGGCATTGTTGTCGTGGATAAGCGCGAGGATGGCGGATATATCACGCCGGTGGAATGTGTCGGCGAATATGCCACTTACATCAGCCGCATCCGCGAGGATTCGACCGTTGAAAACGGTCTGAATCTCTGGTGTGTCTCGGATAATCTGCGTAAGGGGGCGGCGCTGAATGCGGTGCAGATCGCCGAATTGCTGGGCCGCCGGGTTTTGAAAAAGGGTTGATTTATATTCCTGGGGGCCTCCGGCTCTCCGGATAAGGGCGGTTGAATGCCCGATCATAAAGGCGTCTAACGGATATTGCGTTGTATGGCACAAACCGTTATAGACATTTTCCGCGTATAGGGGAGTAGCTCAGTTGGTAGAGTACCGGTCTCCAAAACCGAGGGTCGCAGGTTCGAGTCCTGTCTCCCCTGCCACGCGATAGAAACGGTAGGATATCATGGCCAGAACCAATCCCGCACAGTTCATTCAGCAGGTTCGTGCCGAAACCGCAAAGGTCACGTGGCCGACGCGCAAGGAAACCGTGACCACCACGATCATGGTTCTGATCATGGCGACACTGACCGCGATTTTCTTTCTGATCGTTGATAAAATTCTCGATATTTTCATCAAAGCGGTTGTTTCGATAGGCACCTGATTTTTGATACCTGGGCGCAGTGATGCTGGCTTGGTAGATATAAATCTATTAATATCAAACTCTTGTTCTGTTTTGCCTTCATTTGGAATTTGTTGTGCCTTGCGTTTCCATGGCCGGTAAATTGCATAATCCGTGCTTGATTTTTGTGGGCAAACCGCTAGAAATCCGCACCTGCTCTGAAATCAAGATTGAAAGAGCCGCGCCGGGTCGTACATGACCGCCGCGCGGGGAGACCAGATGGCGCATCGTTGGTATACTGTTCATGTTTACTCCAACTTCGAAAAGAAGGTGAAGGAGGAGATTGAGAATACTGCGGACCAAAAAGGTATCCGTGATAAATTCGAACAGATCGAAGTGCCCAGTGAGGCGGCCGTTGAGATTCGTCGCGGCAAAAAAATCCAAACCGACAAAAAGCTGTTGCCCGGTTATATTCTGATCAAGATGCAGATGGATGACGACGCGCATCATCTTGTCACCAACACCGCCCGTGTTGTCGGTTTTCTGGGCGAGAGCGGGCGCCCCAGCCCTGTACCGCAACAGGAAGTTGACCGTCTCATGAATACGGTTGCAGAGGGTGAGGAAAGACCGCGTTCTACGATTATTTACGAAATCGGCGAACAGGTGAAGGTCACGGATGGCCCGTTCGACGGATTCTCGGGCATGGTCGAGGATGTCGATACCGAAAACGAACGTCTGAAAGTTGCGGTATCCATCTTCGGCCGGGCTACGCCTGTGGAACTGGAATATCAACAGGTCCAGAAAGAAAACGCTTAGGAATTCCGGGCCTGGTCCCGGTGATCGCGTGGGAGGCGAGGGCATAGCCCGGACCGGACCACTCAACCTCATGCCTTTGTCTTTATACAAAGGTGTACCCTCAGGAGGGGACTAACATGGCGAAAAAAGTCGTCGGGCAGCTCAAGCTGCAGGTACCGGCGGGCAAAGCAAACCCGTCACCGCCCATCGGACCGGCCCTCGGTCAGCGGGGCATTAACATCATGGAATTCTGCAAGGCCTTCAACGCCAAAACGCAGGAACAGGAGCCGGGCGCACCGTGCCCGACCATCATTACTTATTATCAGGACAAGTCGTTTACTTTTGAGATCAAGACGCCTCCGGCGAGCTTTTTCCTCAAAAAAGCGATGAAGCTGAAATCTGGCTCAAAGGCCCCGGGCCGTGACAGCGTCGGTACAGTAAAACAGGCGCAGTTGCGTGAGATTGCCGAGGCTAAAATGGCCGATCTCAATGCCAACTCTGTTGAACAGGCCATGAAAATCATCGCCGGGTCCGCCCGATCGATGGGTCTGAAAGTGGAGGACTGATCCAATGGCAAAAGTCGGAAAACGTTTTGCGTCTGCGAAAAAAGCCTTTAAGGACGCCACGAACGGCAAGGAAGAGCTGGATCTTGATGCAGCGATCAAGCTGGTTAAATCGAATGCGACGGCAAAATTCGATGAAACCGTTGAAATTGCCATGAATCTCGGTGTTGACCCCCGTCACGCCGACCAGATGGTGCGCGGCGTCGTGTCTCTGCCGAACGGGACCGGTAAATCGGTTCGTGTCGGTGTCTTTGCCCGTGAAGCGAAAGCTGAGGAGGCCAAGGCCGCCGGTGCCGATGTTGTAGGTGCCGAGGACCTGATGGAAACCATTCAGGGCGGCACGATTGACTTTGATGTCTGCATCGCCACGCCGGATATGATGCCGATTGTGGGCCGTCTGGGTAAAGTTCTCGGACCGCGCGGCATGATGCCGAATCCGAAAATCGGTACAGTAACCGTGGATGTTGCCAAGGCCGTGCAGGATGCAAAGGGCGGTCAGGTGCAGTTCCGTGCGGAAAAGGCCGGTGTCGTCCATGCCGGTATCGGCAAGGTCAGCTTTACCGAAGAGCAGATTGCCCAGAATGCCCGCGCAATAATTGATGCGGTCGTCAAAGCCAAGCCCACGGGCGCGAAGGGGACCTACGTCAAGAAGGTTGCTCTGTCCTCGACCATGGGGCCGGGTGTTGCCGTGGATGTATCGGCGGAAATGGCCTGATATCCGCTCCTGACTTTCAACGCTATCTGAAAAGCCCTGTTCCTTTGGAGCGGGGCTTTTCCGTATCTTCGTTCTTTCTGAGGAGAGCCGTTTATGCCTGCAATCACCCTTGATGAGATTGACTCAACAACCCGGGCTGCGTTGGAGCGTCACGGGGCGTTGCCGTGGATTGCCGCAGAGGTTACCCGTGCGGTGCGCAAGGCCGAGGCGGTCGGAAACAAAATTTGCGGCCTCTACTATCTCGAAAGTTACTGTGCCCAGCTCAAAACCGGTCGGGTCAAAGGCGATGTTGAGCCTGTTGTCACGCGCCCGCGCCCCGGGGTGGTGCATGTGGATGCGAAATCCGGCTTTGCCCAGCCCGCCTTTACCCGCGGTCTGCCGGAGGCGGTGAAGGCGGCGCGGGAATGCGGTGTGGCGTCCCTTGCCGTCGGACACGCCCATACATGCACATCTTTGGGCTTTTTTACCGAACAGATTGCCCGTGAGGGCCTGATCGGATTCGGCATGACCAATGCCTCGCCGATTGTTGCGCCGCCGGGCGGTAAAACCCGCGTCCTCGGTACCAATCCGATGGCGTTTTCCGTGCCGGACGGCAAGGGCGGGCTGGCGATGCAGTTCGACCAATCGACAACCACCGTGGCGCTGGGCAAGATCACCATGGCCAAGGCTGCCGGAGAACGCATCCCCGAGGGCTGGGCGGTGGACGCGGACGGCAAGCCGACCACGGACCCTGAGGCGGCGCTGGGCGGTTCGCTCGTCAGTATGGGCGGGTATAAGGGTTGGGGGTTCGGCCTGATGGCGGAGCTGCTGGCGGCGGGACTGACCGGCGGGGTGGTCAGCCGCGATGTCAAACCGCTCAAAGCCCCCGAAGGCCCGCCCCATGACCTCGGGCAATATTATCTGCTCATGGACCCGGGCGCATCGGGCGATTTTTACGAGCGCCTGAAACAGGTCGAAGAAGGCGTCGCCCTGGACGAAGGCGCCAGAATGCCCGGACAAGGCAAAGCGGATACGGACCCGGTGATACTGGAAGACACCGTCTGGGCGCAGACCCGCGCGCTGGCGGGCTTTCCGGATAAAGTTTTGTAATTTTTTCGTATTTGCCTTGTGAATACAATGTCGCAAAACTGATGGGTTTTACGACGTTCAACTCACGACCAAATCTGGCACGGTGATAGCGATATTGCGCGTCGCTGTTCTAAATCCTCGATGAACTCGCTCCATCGCAGTTGCCCCATTCGAATTGAACAATAAGCTGCT
>CALFWP010000128.1 GCA_937927905.1 uncultured Neomegalonema sp. | reverse complement strand
GGGTCTTAATCCCGCGCCCCTGCGGCAGGTCCGTACTGCGCACCTCGGTCCAGCGGGACACGGGGATGGCAAAATCATCCGAAAATCCGCGCAGATACGGTGAGGCAAGTTCCAGATTGCGGTGAGAAAAAACCCCGAACGCTTTTGCATCCAGCGCGTGTTTCGGAACGCCGTGGTAATGGTAAAGCGCTGCCTGTGCCCCCCAGCATACCGAAAACAGAGAATGTACATGACTTTGCGCCCAGTCGAAAATCGCGGTTAACTCGGACCAGTATGTGACATCTTCAAAATCAAGCAACTCGATCGGAGCACCTGTCACGATCAGGCCATCGAATTTCTGATCTTTGATCTCATCCCATGATCGGTAAAATGAATCCATATGATCATGGGATGCGGTCTTGGGAGTGTGGCTTGATAATTTGATCAGAGTCAGTTCAACCTGCAACGGTGTTGCCCCGATCAGCCGCGCAATCTGGGATTCGGTACGTACTTTGTTGGGCATAAGATTGAGCAGGCCGACGCGAAGGGGTCGTATGTCCTGAACATTGGCGGCATCTTCGGCCATGAGCATCACGCCTTCATCGGCGAGCACTTTTGCAGCAGGTAAATCAGCGGGGATACGTATGGGCATAATGCTACTGCCTTATGACAACCGGTGCCGGTTCGTAACGGAGAAAATTGGCGCAAACAAGGTGCAGTCCGTTTAGTAAACGTAAAGAAAAGACTTTCCGGTTAATCATTCGGAAACCATGGCCTGATTACGTGTTAACATCCTATATAAATACTGATTTACAAAGTTTGATGTTCAGAATACCGGTATATATCAAAAAATTGTCAGAGCCTGTTGTCCTGAAAGCTTTGGCGGCGATGGCTGTCATTTGCGGTGTTTACAGTGTTGTCACCGCTTATCAGGCATCAGTTTCCGGAGTGGTTATTATTCTATCAGGTGCCCTGTGTTGCATTTCCGGGTGTGTAATCTGGGTTATGTCCGGGCGGCTCAAACAACTTCAAGTCAAGGCCGTTGAATTGCGCGCCAGTGAAGAACGGTTGCGGCAGTTGGGGCATTTCCGGCAGCAGTTTTTCAGCAATATGAGTCATGAGTTCCGAACACCGCTCAATGCGATACAGGGGTTTTCACAAGCGGTTTTGCACCGTCAGAATGATATGTCCGATGCACAAATTGCCGATTATGTGAAGTTAATAGAAAAATCTGCGCGGGAACTTGGTGTTCTAACGGATGATGTCCTCGATCTCTCAAAGCTTGATGCGCAAAAATTCGAACTTGATCTGCAGGATTTTGATTTAAGCCGCCTGATCCGGTCGGTCATTATCCGCCACGCCACACAAGCATCAGATCACGATATCATCCTGACTTGCGATATCGAAGAGGACTGGATTATCCTTGCGGATCCGCGTGCAATCCGCCGCTGTTTGGATTGTCTTATTTCGAATGCCCTGAAGTTTTCACCCGACGGCAAAGAGATCCGTATAAATGTTTTCCGCTGCGGGCACAGCACATTTATGATCGGTATTAAGGATCACGGGCCCGGTATTCCGAAAACGGAACTGGAAACCATTTGGACCAGTTATGCGCGCTGTACACTTGCGAAAGATACGGGCAAGGTCGGTGCCGGTCTGGGTCTTGCTATGACCCGGTCTCTGGTCGAGGCACATAACGGGTTTATCAAAATAGACAGTGAAGAGGGAGCAGGTACATGTGTCCGGTTATGTTTTCCGGTTCAAATGATTGTTCACCGGCGCAATCCCGCCCGCGATGAACCGCAGGCACTTTCCTTGACCGGATAGGGTAATCGCCCCCGAAAACCATCGGGTTGAATATTGGATTTCTCCGGCGTCAGATTGACGTGGAGAACGAGATGAAGAAATCGGGATTTAGTAACGCTCATATTTTGGCGGTTTTTGAAACAGGGCGGGAGCGGTGTGCCGGTTGTGGAACCGTGCCGTGAACATGGGATTAGCACTGCAACGTACTATAACTGGCGCAGCAAATACGGCTGAACCGCCCCGGGTTTGCCGGGGAGCTTGAGGCTCAAAAGTCAGGCTGCTCTGTCATGGGGGTACGCTCAACATGATCTGAGACCCAACTTCTCGCCATCCGTTAGGAGAATTCGTCGGGTTTGGCCGGGATATCCATAAAATATTCATCACTTCGAATTGCATTATCCGCGGACATTTTGTCTCGCGGGTACGTTTTCATTTATTCTTCTGAATGGTAAGGCTTTCTTGCAGGGAAGGACTCTACATGACCATTCGTCTTTACAACACCAGAACGCGCCGCAAAAATGAGCTTAATCCGCATAGCCCGGATAATGTGCGGATGTATGTCTGCGGGCCAACGGTTTACAGCCGTGCCCATATCGGCAATGCGCGCCCTGTGGTTGTTTTCGATGTGCTATACCGCCTGCTTCGCCATGATTACGGCGATAGTGCCGTCACCTATGTCCGTAACTTCACGGATGTGGATGATAAGATCAACGCGAGGGCGCTTGAAACAAAACAGAATGGTGAAACCCTGGAGCAGGCTGTCCGGAGAATTACGGATGAAACAATCGGCTGGTATCACGAGGATATGGACGCGCTGGGTGCGTTGAGGCCGACCCATGAACCGCGCGCGACCGAATATATCGCAAAAATGGTGGCGATGGGTGAGGATCTGATTTCACGCGGTCATGCCTATGTTGCCGAGGGACATGTACTGTTTGATACCAAATCCGACCCGGATTACGGATCACTGTCGCGGCGTCCGCTGGACGAGATGCGGGCCGGTGCCCGGGTTGAGGTTGCGCCCTATAAGCGCGACCCGATGGATTCTGTTATCTGGAAGCCATCAACCGATGAACAGCCCGGTTGGGACAGCCCCTGGGGACGCGGACGTCCCGGCTGGCATATCGAGTGCTCCGCTATGGCCGCCGATCTGCTCGGGCCGCAATTTGATATTCATGGCGGCGGTATCGACTTGCAATTTCCCCATCATGAAAATGAATGGGCGCAATCGCGCTGTGTCGGGCATGACTTCGCCGATATCTGGATGCATAACGGCTACCTTCAGGTTGAAGGTAAGAAGATGTCGAAATCGGAAGGGAATTTCTTCACGGTTGACGAACTTTTGAAACAGGGCATCCCGGGTGAAGTAATGCGCCTTGTTATGCTGATGACCCATTACCGCTCTCCGATCGACTGGACGGAAAAGACGGTTGAAGAGGCGGAAAAAGCCCTGCGCAAATGGCGCGGCCTTGTCAGCGATGTGGAAAAGCCGCTGCCGCCTCATGCGGGTGTGCTCTCCTGCCTGCGCGATGATCTGAACACGCCGCAAGCGTTGTCCTGGCTGCATATGATGTCCAACCCTCCTGCCGGAAACGAGCGGGACAGCTTTCGCTTGTTGAAAGGCGGGGCGATGCTGATGGGGCTGCTGGGGGATGAAATGGGCGGCTGGGATGCTCTGCCGGAGGCGGATCAGGGCACATCGGCGCGGATTGATGCTTTGCTGGCGCAGCGCGCTGCGGCAAAGGCTGAAAAAGATTTCGGCAAATCCGATATGATCCGCGATGCGCTTATCGCGGCAGGGGTTGAGGTCAAGGATATGCCCGGCGGAGCGCAATGGTCGCTGACACCGTCTTTCGATGCGGCAAAGCTGGATGGGCTTTAGAATGACTGATCCGGGTTTTATCACCACTGCACAGGCTGATCGCGCCCGGGCCGTCGTTGAAGAGCGACTTATTGAGCGCCTGAAACGGGCAGTAGACGATTATATCTCTGAAAACGACTACCGGCCCCGCACGCCGGTTGCAAATTATTGCAAGCTGATTGGTCTGGATATCCGAATTACCCCGGGTGCCGGGGCTGAATTTTACAGTGCCGACACCCGCACACTCGCCCGTAATATAGACCAGACGTCGATGCCCTCTGTGCTCCGTCGCTACTTCGAGTGAATGCAATGACTTCCGCAACGACCAAAGAACGCCTCTATCTTTTTGACACGACCCTCCGAGACGGCCAGCAAACCCAGGGGGTTGATTTTTCCGTTGAAGACAAACGCCGGATTGCCGATGCGCTGGATGGCCTCGGTATGGATTATATCGAGGGCGGATGGCCGGGGGCAAACCCCGTGGATACCGAATTTTTCGCCAATCCGCCAAAGCCTTTACACGCCAAATTCCTTGCCTTCGGCATGACCAAGCGGGCAGGGCGATCGGCGGAAAATGACGATGTGCTGGCCGGTGTGCTGAATGTGGGAACTGCTACGGTATGTCTGGTTGGAAAAACCCATGTGTTTCATGTCAAAACCGCATTGGGCATTACCAAAGACGAAAATCTGGACAATATCAGCGCTTCGGTTGCCCATTGTGTCACGCTGGGCCGTGAGACGTTGCTTGATGCCGAACATTTTTTTGACGGATACAAGGCTGACCCTGATTACGCCCTGTCCTGTGTCGGTGCAGCGCTGGAGGCCGGTGCGCGCTGGGTGGTCCTGTGTGATACTAATGGCGGGACAATGCCGGAAGAAGTCTTCGAAATCACATCCGTTGTCTGTGAAAAATTCGGTGGTGACAGGATCGGCATTCATACCCATGACGATACCGGCAATGCCGTTGCGAATACGCTTGCGGCAGTGCGGGCGGGGGCGCGTCAGATACAGGGCACGCTGAACGGTCTGGGCGAGAGGTGCGGCAATGCCAATCTGGTGACGCTCATCCCGACATTGCTGTTGAAGCAGCCCTATGCGGACATGTTTGAAACCGGCATTACATCAGAGGCGCTGACGCGGTTGCCCAAAGTTTCATCCTTGCTGGATGAAATCCTGAATCGCCCGCCGGACGCCCATGCACCCTATGTGGGAACAGCTGCCTTTGCCCATAAAGCCGGGTTGCACGCCTCCGCTATCATCAAGGACCCCAGTACATACGAGCATGTGCCCCCTGAAACAGTCGGCAATGAGCGTATTATCCCGATGTCCAATCAGGCGGGGCGCTCTAATCTGCTCAAGCGTCTGGCAGAGGCCGGTATTTCTTTTCAGCCTAACGATTCCCGTCTGGTGCGTTTGTTGGAACACGTCAAGACAATGGAGGAAAAAGGCTTTGCCTATGACAGTGCCGAGGCCAGCTTTGTTCTGCTGGCGCGACGCTTTCTGGATCAGATGCCGCAGTTTTTTCAGGTGGATCGCTACCGCGTGACCGTTGAGCGCCGCCATAATGTCCGGGGTGATCTGGTTACGGCCTCAGAAGCAGTTGTGAAAGTTGCTGTTGATGGCGAGCGGTTTTTGTCCGTATCCGAAAGCCTTGACCCGGAGGGTGGCGATCAGGGACCGATCAATGCATTATCCCGTGCTCTGCGTAAGGATCTGGGAAAATATCAGGGGTATATCGACGATCTGGAACTTGAAGATTTTAAGGTCCGCATTGTCGGGCGCGGAACGGGTGCTGTCACGCGTGTTCTGATTGTGAACCGCGACAGCAAAGGCCGGCGCTGGTCAACGGTGGGTGTCTCGGCAAATATCGTTGATGCGTCCTTCCAGGCGCTGGAGGATGCCATTCTGTTCAAGTTGCTGACCGAGGGCGCGCCTGTGTCATCGAAGATTGCTGCGGAATGAAACCTGTGCCTGCCGCCCGGAAATAAAAATGACATTCTCCCCATGCGGTGAGGCGGTGCGGACGGGCGATCAGGACCGCTTCCGTGCCGCGCTTTTTGCCAAGCCCCAACCGCGCGAACATTTGTTTGCGCTCTATGCCTTTAACCTTGAAATCGCGAAAATCGCTCCGATGGTGTCAGAGCCTATGCTGGGCGAAATCCGCCTGCAATGGTGGCGCGAGGCGCTGGACCAGATTTACGGCGAAGCCCCGGTTCGCCGCCACGAGGTTGTGACGCCGCTTTCCGTAGCTATCCGTGAAACCGGTTTGCCCCGCGCCCCATTTGACGCCCTGATTGATCAGCGCGCCAATGACCTCGATCGTACTTTTCCGGTGCATGAGAACGGCGGGGATTTGCACTCTTACATCAGGGCAACCGCCGGTGGCTTAACCGCACTGGCCGTGCAAATTCTTGTTCCCGCCGCGACACCGGAGGGGTTGACCGTGGCGCGGGATGCGGGCTTCGGCATCGGCGTTTCGCGTTATCTCATGGCACTGCCGCGGCTGGTCAAAGCAGGGCGTAAGCCGGTTCCGATGGATGTTCTGGAAGGGCTGGCGGAAGAGGGCCGTGGCTGCATCGCCCGCGCGAGAGCGAACCGCAAGGCACTCCCGAAAGCCGCAAGCCCGGCACTGTTGGAACTGGCCAATGCATGGCATAACCTGCATTCGGTTACGGCGCGATCCGAATATCGGAAAAACCTGTCGCTCCTCTGGCACGGTTTTACAGGCCGCTGGTGATACAGACTAACGTTTCTTGAGAACATAGACCCAGGCTTTGAGGTCCTTGGCGGGCATGTGCTCATCATACTCTCTGTGCATCAGGTCAACTGCGCAGCAATCAATCAGAATATGCAAACGCCCCTCATACGTGCCGTCGGCAACCGCATGATCATTAAGCGAAAAGGCGAATACCCCCCCGGGGCGCAGCATCTCCATAACGTTATCCAGCGTCTCCGGCGGGGCATGGGCGGGGTTGAGGACACCCGCGGCATTTATAGCGTCATAGCTCTCGGCCCGTTGCGGATCGGGGCGGGTTAAATCAGCCCGCCATAAATCACGATAGATATTTTTCGGCCGCGCTTCTGCGAGCATTTCTTCCGAATAATCCGTTCCGTCCACAATCTCAAAGCCCTGTGCTTTCAGGGCAAGTCCGCTCAAACCGCTGCCGCAACCTATATCGAGAACGGGCGATGTTTTGTCCGCCCCGGCCTCTGCCAAAGCCTTGGCGCAGCGTCCCGGCGTCACATATCCGCCTGCTTTCATCGCCGCATCGTAATCTGCGGCAAATTTTGCATAATGCGCAGCGGTTTGTTCCAGTGAAGTGAACTGGTATATATCTTTGAAGAAATCCTCAGGGTCGTTCATATTGTCCTCCTGCACGCAGTTTCGCGGAAGCGGCATCAAGGATCAAGCTTCATCAGGGTAATGAAAAGCACACCCCGGGCTGACAATCAGCCTGCAGGAACAACCCGCGTGCGGCCCCTTTGCGGAATCTGAACAAAAACCCGTTCTCCGACATCAAGCGGTTCGCTGGCCTGTACAATGGTGACAAGCTGTCCGTCATCAAGTTTTATGATGTATTCAGTACCCTTGGCACGTGTTACATCCCGTTCAATTGCGGCACCGACCAGCCCGCCCACCAGCGCACCGCCAATTGCACCCAGCGCGGAAACCACACCCGCAGAAGAACTGTGCCTGTAGCCGTATCTTCCGTATCGCCGTGATGAACGCCCCGGCCCAAGCTGTGCCCCCAGTACACCACCGGCAAATGCTCCGGTCACAGCTCCAATGCCTGTGCCGCCGTTTGAATTGATATCTACAGACCTTGCCGAGGTGATTACACCTGTTTCGGTGTAGGCCGGTTGGCCGGTTTCATACGGGCCGTAGACATTCGGGTCTGATTGTACGCACCCGGATAATGTGGCGGTTGCAGCAGCGGCGGCCATGAGTTTGCGCATTAAACCGGTACTCCAGTAAAAACCATGCCATTGAATTCAAGGCACAAAACCAATTTTGAGCCTAGACCGCTTTTGCCAGCCGGTCAAAGCCCTGTAACGTGCCCAGTATATCCTGCATCTGCGAAAGAGGGATCATGTTCGGCCCGTCTGAAGGTGCCGAGTCCGGGTTTTGATGAGTCTCGATAAAAACTGCGGCAATTCCAAGGCTTACGGCGCACCGGGCCAGCAGTGGTGCCATGCTGCGATCCCCTCCGGATGAACCGCCAAGGCCGCCCGGCTGTTGAACCGAATGGGTGGCGTCAAAGACCACAGGGCACCCGCAGTCCTGCTTCATCGTTGGAATCGAACGCATATCCGCTACAAGTGTATTGTAACCGAAGGAGGCGCCGCGTTCAGTTACCCACACGTTAGGGTTGCCACTTTCACGGACTTTACCGATGACATTTTTCATGTCCCAGGGGGCCAGAAACTGTCCCTTCTTTACATTCACAACTTTGCCTGTCTTTGCGGCTGCGATCAGTAGGTC
This sequence comes from uncultured Neomegalonema sp., assembly GCA_937927905.1. Classification (GTDB taxonomy): domain Bacteria; phylum Pseudomonadota; class Alphaproteobacteria; order Rhodobacterales; family Rhodobacteraceae; genus JAHDDY01. Next base: position 1,708 of record CALFWP010000128.1, on the reverse strand, counting down.
TGTTTGCCTACACAAAAAAGCCGGGATTTGAAGGACATCCGCGACTTCGGCAACAGGGCCGCAATGGGATGCTTCATGAACATCCGTAATGCAGGGCAAGCCGAACGTATCCCGGATTTCCTCAAAAACCGGCAGGGCTCCCTCCAGTCCTATGCCGCGTTTCCCGTGCAGCGACGTCCGGTTTGCCTTGTCATAACTTGCTTTGAAGATCAGAGGCATAGAGAGCTCGTCGCATATCCGTTTCAGCTCTTCCGCCATCATCATGGAATGGTCACGGCTTTCCATTTGGCACGGCCCTGCGATCAGGGTCAGCGGCGCGTCATTGTCGACGCGAGACAGAACGGATGAAAACATGGAAATCCCCGGGCAAAATGTCACAGTCCTTGTGTTGTTAGGACAAAACAGAGGGAAAGCACACCCGCAGTTTTTGTTGCCGGTCCACGAAATGTTTTACCGCCGCTCTGCCCGAAACCGGCAGGCAAATAGACGCTAGACCAAGCTTGCTCCGGTCATGTGGCGGAACTAGAAAAATTGTTTCATGTCGTGACTTCTGGTCCGTCAAGAAACGCTCTCTACTGACTCAGCTGCCAGTCCACGTTCGTAATCCACCAGCGGTCGCAGACACCGCATAGCGCGATAACAGTTTTCCGCCTTTAAGTGCGACAGTACAGTGTCGAATAGTGTGTCGGGTACGCCTTCCGCATTAAGCTGTTTCAGCTCCGGTATTAGGCTCTGAACTGCTGCATGAGCACCTTCATCCGTCAGCTCTCCGGCGACACAGCGCTGCACCGCGTAATATGCCCGCGAAGCCGGACCGATCAGGTCCTTTTCTTCGAGGGCGTCCCTTAAACGAAGAACTGCAGCATTATCGGTCTTGATCAGTAACTGTGCCCGTCTTGGACCGTTTTCGACCACAACACCATTGATTAATACACGCTCTTTAGGCGCGAGTTTTAATGCGAGTCCTGCCATCACACACCTCTTTCGCGGTGGCGCAGCGCCGTGTTTACAATTTTATATCCTGCCGTGCTGCGCATCATTTCCAGGTGAACCTTTTCCCGTGTTGTCCGATGACAGTTCAGCGCCCCCGCAGTTTACATTTTCACCTTGTACAGTGAATATGCAGTAAAACAACTACGTCCCGTATACTGTCAAATAATCTGATAGTGTTTTGCATTTATTAGAATTTATTTCTTTTTTCCTGAGGTTCGATTTCCGCAATTGAGGGGAAGTATTATTACTGACTAACGTGTTAAAAGCTCTGATTTGAATAGTATTATATTAAAATTGTAATTAATTTATTAATCTATTGTTTATCATTGTCCGTTTTTAATTTCCGTTTTATATACGTTGACATTTTTGTCTTTTCGCGAAAAAAAGAGAGAGTTAACGCCGTCGGCCTACTGCCTGCGGCGTCTTTTGTTTTGGAGGATGATGACGTGATTGCCCCGGTCATGCCGACCTATGCGCGGGCGCCGCTTTCTTTCGAGAAAGGCGAGGGCCCCTGGCTTTATGACACCAATGGCGAACAGTACCTTGATTTCGGTGCCGGTATCGCCGTGTGCGGTTTGGGTCATACCCATCCGCGTCTGGTAGAAGCACTGGAACAGCAGGCACGACGACTCTGGCACACGTCAAATCTGTTCAACATCCCCGGACAGGAAGAGCTGGCCCGTAAGCTGACGGATATCAGTTTTGCAGACACGGT
>CALFWP010000127.1 GCA_937927905.1 uncultured Neomegalonema sp. | reverse complement strand
GCCTCACTTGTGTGAAACAATCAGCAATCTCAAGTTGACGCCGCATATGCAGCGGATGTAAAATAGCGGCTGAAGTCAAGTGACCTGCAATATCATAGAGCGTTGAAAATTAATGAAAATTAACATCAATGGTCTGCATATGGACATTGGGGACTCCTTGCGTGAGAGCGTACAGAACTCTCTGCCGGGCAGCATTTCAAAATATTCGGAAAGCCCGATTAGCGCTGACGTAACGTTCTCGAAGGAGCAGCATGAGATCAAATGTGACTGCTCTGTTCACCTGAGCACCGGCATGAGGGTACAGGCCTCAGGGCGCGGCGGTGATGCATATGCCGCATTCGACCAGACATGCGAACGCCTTGAAAAACAATTGCGCCGCTACAAAAGGCGTTTGAAAGACCATAATCGCAAATTGCCGGTTGAGAAGATACAAGCGTCCGCTTTCGTTATCGAAGCGGAAAAGGACGAAAATGAAGAACCCGCTGATCTGAACCCTGTTATTATTGCGGAAAGCAGTACTGCGATACCTACTCTATCTGTTGGTGAAGCTGTCATGCATATGGAAATGGGCGGAGAGAACCTGCTCATGTTTAACAATGAGCAGAATGGTTCACTTAATGTTGTCTATCGTCGCGATGACGGCAATATCGGCTGGATTGATCCCACGCTGGTAAGCCGGGCAAGCTGAACGCAGGAGACGGCGCAGACCATTCCGGTGCTCCGGCCGTTAACAGGTAAAGATGTCATTAGAAACACTCCTTACACGGGATGCCGTGGTCTATGACCTTAAGGTTTCCAGCAAGAAACAGCTTATGCAGGAACTGGCTGTTTTTGCTGCTGACCGATGCGGTGTAAATCAGGATACAATCTATGATGCATTACTGGAGCGTGAGCGCCTGGGTGCAACAAGCGTAGGAGACGGCGTAGCCATACCACACGCACGTCTTCCTGATCTGGATCATGTCGCCGGTATATTTATCAGACTTGTCAACGCCATAGATTACGATGCGGCAGACGAACAACCCGTAGATCTGGTATTTCTTTTGCTCGCGCCGGAGGCGGCGAATGCTGACCACCTCAGAGCATTGGCAAAAATCTCGCGCTTGTTCAGAAAAGCTGATTTCCGTGATAACCTGCGCGGAGCGGACGGCCCCGATGCTATGTATATTATGCTGACGGAAACACAGGCGCGGGCCGCCTGAAATCTGTTCCGGCCTACGCCGGAACACACTCATTCAGAGCCGGAATTACAAAAAGAGATGTGTATTCATTTACGTTATCTCTTTTTTCCTTACCTTGCATGTGTTTGGTCAGTGTACACTTACCGGTTTCAAGTCATTTTGTTTTGCGATCTGAAACGCGTAATCACGATTATCAAACAACGCAAGGCGTCTGCCGGTGGCATCATGAAGCGCATACAGGATTTTAACTCCGGCGGGAGTTTCGATATCATCCCCAAGGTCGGAAGCCGATATTGAACGCACATATGCGACCGTTTCCTGTTCAAAAGCAGAATACGTAAGTGACGGCATAGACTTTTCAATATTCATATCAACTCCTACTACCGTGAGAATAGCCCCGAATACGGAAACCCGCAATCAAGGGCATGCACTGTAAACGTCTGTTTATTTTATCTTATCTTGATTGGGACTTTCTTAACAACATTGACGGGTTCGATACGTTCAAGGTCAATATTCAACAGACCGTTTTCAAGTGATGCCCCGACAACTTCCAGGCCGTCAGCCATAACAAAGCTACGTTGAAACTGGCGCGCTGCAATGCCACGGTGCAGATACGTACGTTCTGTGTCATCGGGTTTACCGCCACGAATGATCAGCTGTCCATCCTCCAGGCTCACGGACAAATCCTGTTCCCTGAAACCGGCGACTGCGAGTGTAATACGGTAATGCCGCTCGCCGTGCTGTTCGATATTGTAAGGGGGATAACCGTCGCTGCCGGACTTAGAGGCCCTTTCGACAAGGCGCTCCACTTCTTCAAATCCGAGCAAAAACGGATGGTTGGCAAAGGGATTACGGGACATAAATTTCCTCCGATGCATCTTTGATCAAGCGATGAATCCAGATAAGATGGCCTACCTATGCCGTATAACTGACGATGCCCGATACCGGCGCATAGATGTGACATGGGAAGGCTTGACTGCCGGATCAAGGCTGGTCTGGTGCAACAGAGTCTGATTGAACGGTTTTCATGGTTTTACGGATCACAAATAAAGACACCCGCCGCATCTGGCTGTCTTTACAAGGCATGCTTGCCATGCCCGCCGGGATCAAAACGAGGGCCTCTCTATCCGGAATTATCGAACAGCTCGGCATGGTACAGCTTGATCCGCTGCGCGTCGTGGCCCGCGCCCATGACCATATTCTCTGGAGCAGAACCCCGAATTACCGGCCCGAAATGCTGGAAAACCTGTTGTCAAAAGACCGCCTTATCTTTGAACATTTTACCCATGATGCCGTCGTCCTGCCCCTTTCGGTATGGCCGAAATGGACACGGCAAAGGACGCGCAAATGCGAACAGATGGAAAAAGGATCATGGGGCACACCCCTCCCCCCCGCCAATCACAGACAAAACATCCTGAAACGCATTGCCGATGAAGGCCCGCTGACATCGCGCGACTTTGACAGCAAACCGCAAGGCGAAACCTGGCGCAGATCCGCGCACCGCGTCTCGCTCGATTACCTTTGGCATTCCGGAAAACTTGCCACTGCCGCACGTCCGAATTTTTCCAAGGTATTCGATCTGACCGAACGGGTTATCCCGGCAGAGATTCTCTCCATCCCTTCTCTTGAAGATGATGAGCAAATAAGCTGGTTATGCCGGTCCGCGCTTGCCAGATTAGGGTTCGGCACCCAGCGTGAGATTAAGGCTTTTTACGATGCGGCAGACCTGATTGAAGTCAGAGCATTTGCGAACAACACGGACTGGTGGCAACCGGCAGAGATAGAACTTGCGGACGGATCGTGGTATCCTGTGCTGGCACGTACGGATATCAGGGCGTTGATCTCAGCGACAGAAACACCTTCTCTGCGGATGCGCATCGTCAATCCGTTCGATCCGATTGTGCGTGACAGGGATCGCGCAAAACGTCTGTTTGGTTTTGACTACCGTATTGAAATTTACACACCAGCTGCCAAACGCCAATACGGGTATTATGTATATCCGTTGCTGGAGGGCGACCGTTTTGTCGGGCGTATCGAGGTACAGGCCGACCGGAAAACAGATACACTGCATATCAGAAGGCTTTGGCCGGAACGCGGCGTGGTATTCGGCAAGGGACGCCTGGCTCGACTTGAGGCGGAACTTAAACGCTTATCACAATTATCTGGAACGCCGACTCTGCATTATCATCAGGATTACCTGCAATAATCCTATTTTCCTAAATCCTTCGTACTGTTCAGCATAGCAACAATCAATGCATCCCGCCTCGCGGACAGCACCTCCTGTGAAGCGCCCTGCCCTTGCGCATCCAGTCCGGCAGACAAAGCCGCCGCCGTTTCCGCATCAAGGCGCGGATCACCGAGGTCATCCCACCACCGGTGAAAGCTGTCCGCATAACGCGCGCAGAATTCGGGCAATCCTTTTTCACCGGCTGCAAGATGAAACAGCATCGTCGGCCCCATCGCCGCCCATCTCAGCCCCGGCCCGGCATGAACCGCCTTATCCACATCTCCGACGCTGGCCACGCCACTTCGGACAAGATGTATCGCCTCCCGCCAGAGTGCGGCTTGCAAGCGGTTCGCAACATGGCCGGGCACCTCGCGCCGGACACGGATTGTCACCTTACCGATATCAAAGATATCCTGAATCAGCCGTTCGT
>CALFWP010000126.1 GCA_937927905.1 uncultured Neomegalonema sp. | reverse complement strand
CTGATCGAAAACTACTTCCAGAAGCTCAAGGAATTCAAACGCATTGCGATGCGCGCTTGTAAAACCGATACGTCGTTCGCGGCGATGATCAATCTCTGCGCGGGCGTCATAAATTCAAGGTAACTGTCAACAGGCCCTAGTGTACGATGAAGTTTTCATAGCCGGAGTCTATTATGATGAAAGCCAACAAATATTTCAAACATGGCAAGTTGTATTGCTATGATCCTCTGACGGATCGGGGCGACAAAACTCGATACCATACACTGTAACATGCAACCGGAGAACTTTTTATGATCCGTCATTCCTTTGCGCTCGCCGCATTCACAGCCAGCCTTTCAACAGGTGCTTTTGCACATGATGAAGTTCGCAGCGGTGAGTTCAGCGGGCGTTCAGAACATGTCAACACCGGTGGTGTGACGCTAAGCAAACATGAATCCGGTTACACCGTTGAGCTGGGTAAAAACTTTTTCCTGGACGGTGCGCCTGATCCCAAAGTCGGTTTCGGCATCAATGGCGAATATATTGACGGCACTTTGATTGGTGTTCTGGAGTCAAACACGGGTGCGCAAACATATCGCGTTCCTGCACACCTGAATGCGGAAGTATTCACAGAGGTCTTCATCTGGTGTGAGAAGTTCGGTGTTCCTCTTGGCGTTGCAACACTGAAATAACCATTTACAGAAGTATTCTTTGCTTCTGTGAAGTTTACACGCGGGTTTTTCATGTTTTGCCCGCGTGTATTTTCTACTGTCATGTGCGGTTGAGCGGCCTGATCCGTAGCCGGGTAATCTGATTTCTGACACGTTCTACGATATCAAACCGGAAATTGTGGAATACGAAACTCTGGCCCTGTGCCGGTATCGCCTGAGCTTCATGGATCACCAGCCCGGCAATTGTTGCCGCTTCATTATCCGGTAAAGTCCAATCAAAATAGCGGTTTAAATCGCGTATTGTGACAGTGCCGTCAGCTAGATAGGCACCGTCCGACTGGCGGGTTACGCCGTCTGTCTCGACATCATGTTCGTCTTCGATATCACCGACAATTTCTTCGATGATATCTTCCAATGTAATAAGTCCCTGCAGCGCACCGTATTCATCGACAACCAGTGCAAAGTGGCTCTTTTTTGTAAGAAATTCCCGCAGCTGATCCGCGAGAGATGTGGTGTCGGGAACAAACCACGGTTCCATTGCGATTTTCAGAATGTCGAGATTATCAACGCTTTGCAGGCCGCCGCCATCTTTTCGGATCAGTTTATCCACTGCACGGAGCAGGTCTTTGGCATGAATGACACCGACAATATTTTCCGGTTCATCCCGCCAGAGTGGTATACGGGTATAGGCGCTCTGCAGGACATTATCGATCAACTCCTGCGTGGGAGAATCCGCGTTTAGCATCATGATGTTACGTCGGTGCATCATAACTTCGGAGACGTCCCGGTCACTCAGATCCAGCGCCCCGACCAGGCGGTCACGGTCGCTCTTTTTTACACCGCCGCTTTCATAGTGATGCAGGTCAATTGCGCCTCGGATTTCCTCATGGGCCTCATGTGAGAGAACATGAGCGCCCTTTTCGAGTGTTATGCCGAAGACGCTCAATGCCGCACGAACTATATATTGTACTGCAATGACAACGGGATAAAATAATTTGACCAATGCACCGATAGGGCGTGAGGCGAGAAGGGAAACTTTCTCGGAATTTGCGAACGCATAGGTTTTTGGCAGAACTTCCGCAAAAATCATCACCAGCACCGTCATGACCAGTGTTGCCACGGCAACGCCGGAATCCCCGAAAACCGCCAAAGCCAATGATGTTGCCAGTGATGTGGCTAGGATATTGACCACATTGTTGCCGATGAGAATGGCCCCTATGAGGGTTTCTCCGTCATCTGTGAGGCCGATTACGCGACGTGCTGTTTTTGAGCCCTGATCTGCCATACGTCGCAGTTTGGCGCGGCTGACGGCGGTTAATGCGGTTTCGGAACCGGAGAAGAACGCAGAAAGCAGCAGCAATCCTAAAATGGCAAAAACGGTCCATAAAGAGCCGCCGCTTGCCTGTGCTGCGGTATCAAGGTTTTCGCTCGCCATGGACGTCTCCGCATGTTTCAGTTTGCCTGTTGCACGCTATATGGTGAATCATCTCTTTAGTGAAAGGATTTGCATGTCCCGTGAAACAGCCGATCTGGGCGATGTGGCCGGTCCCGTCCTGTTGTTCGGGGGGCCGTATTCGAATTTGAATGCGACACAGGCGCTGATATCGCTGGCGCAAAGGCGCGGAATACCGCCGTACCGTATGATTTGTACCGGTGATGTGTGTGCATACGCGGCGGAAGCGGAGCGGACGGCACAGACAATACGGGCGCTGAATTGCGCTGTTATAGCAGGGAATTGCGAAGACTCTCTCGGGGAAAATGCACTGGATTGCGCGTGCGGTTTTGAGGAGGGCACGGTCTGCAACCGCTTGTCGGTTGAATGGTTTACACATGCCGGAAAACAGGTATCGGACGATACCCGGCTGTGGATGAGACAAATGCCGGGGCGGGCTGTCTTTACCCATTCCGGAAAGCGCTATGCGGTGATCCATGGCGGGGCGGAACAGGTGAATAAATTTATCTGGCCGACAGACCCGGCAGAGCAGAAAGTACATGAAATCAATCTGTTGGAAAAAGACCTCGGGGTGCTGGAAGGCGTTGTATGCGGGCATTCCGGTGTGCCCTTTGTCGAACAGGTCGGTCACTGCCGTTGGATCAATGCCGGAGCGATCGGCCTTCCGGGGCATGACGGTGATCCGCGGACCTCTTTTGCTGTACTTGATGGCGATAATGTTGAGATTGAGCGGCTTGAGTATGATTATGAAGGTGCTGCGCGCTCAATGGAGCATGTGGGTCTGACCGCAGGTTATCACAACACAATGCGTACAGGCTGGTGGCCGAGTGAGGAAAGTTTTCCGGAGGAAATGCGGCGCGGTGTAACCAGCATGATGTCCGTGCGATAAGCGCTTCCGGAGGCCGTTACCGCCGCTGTGCCGCGACAGCAAGAGGGTGCTTGTTCAGGACCAGTTCGCGAAGATTTTCGTCCAGAACATGGGTGTAAATTTCTGTTGTCGAGATATCAGCGTGTCCGAGAAGTGTCTGAATAACTCTGAGGTCGGCACCGTTCGCCAGCATATGGGTGGCAAAGGCATGCCGCAGAGTATGCGGGGAAATTCCGGCCGGATCGAGACCGGCTTTGACCGCCAGATCACGTATCATCTGATAAAAGCGCTCGCGTGTTAAATGGCCTGACTTGCCCCGTGACGGGAACATAAACCGCGAGTCTTTATGTTTTGAGGCATCGCGTGCAATCAGATACTTTTCTATTGCAAGGCGTGCGCGATCGGACAGGGGTGCAAGGCGTTCCTTGTCGCCCTTGCCTTTAACGCGGATCATTTGCGGCTGGCGGCGCATTTGTGCGGCCGTCAGTGAAACCAGCTCAGAGACCCGTAATCCGGTCGCATAGAGCACTTCTATCAGGCAGGCCCGCCGCAACGAGGCGGCATCATCGCCCTCATGTGCGGCGTTAATCAGGCGCGATACATCGTCGGTTGTAAGTGTTTTTGGCAGTTTACGCGGTATGGACGGTGCGCGAACCGGTGCGGCAGGATTATCGCCACGCCATTCTTCGGCGTACATAAAGGCATGCAGCTGTTTGATGACGGAAAGCTTACGTGCGCGCGTTGCTGGGGCCAGATTCTGTGCCGCCAACCCTGCTATATAGGTTTCGATATTTTCCCGCGCTGAATTGCAGGGTGTGAGGAAATGCATTTTCAGGAAGGTTTCATAACCCACAAGATCGCGGCGGTACGCGTCGAGTGTATTTACGGCAGCCCCGCGTTCCGCCGCCATGCTGGAAAGGAATGTACCGATAATATCGTCACTGTGCTTCACCGCCAGCGGGCCTTGAGTATTGCTTCCAGAGCAATGGCCCTTGCATCCTCATTTAACCCGGCAGCAGTCAATGCTCTGATAAGGGTGTCAATTGTCCGCGCGGAGGCCGGGCTTTCGAGATTGATGGCCGCGCTGGCGCCAAAGATCGTTTCTGCAATGCGTCCGTCACGGCTTGCGGCAAGATAGCCTTCATTGGGAAGGCGAGGCCCGGGGCCGATTTTAAATCCGGCCAGCGCCCCTAATGCACGTCTGGCATTTTCATCGCCGTCCCGTGCCCGTTCACGCAGCACGTCGCCCCATTCGCGTTGCCAGACCCCCGGCCATGCGGGATCAGCAATCGCGAATAATGCGTTTGTATCGGCAGTGTCGAACAAAGAGCGCGTTCCTTGGTTGTCGGACCAGAGACCGGCAGCCCTGATTTGACCATCCAGCAGCAAGGCATCACGGATCGCATATCCTGCGGCTCCCATACCTTTTGCGGCGGAAGGGGAAAGCCTCGCAATCTGCGGAGAAAGCGCACGGGCCATGCGTGTAAAGGATTCCGCGCCGCGGGCCTGTGCCGTCTGTATCAGAAAATTTCCCAGGCTTTGTGCATCGCTGCTTTTAATGCCCGCAGTTACGGATTTTGCACGTCTGCCGACATCATCATCACCAAGGTTTTCTGCATGAAGTTTATAAAGCTCGACCAGGGATTTTGTAGAGATCGAGCCTGCAGCCTCCAGTCTTTCGGCTGCGATGACTGCTCCGCGCGAGGGGGTGCTTTCGAGGGCGAACAGACCCGCCAGAGTTTTAAGCGGTGCAGTCTCTGCCATGCCTGCCAGGGGTTTCCCAAGGCGCCTCAGGATTGCGATTCGCAGCGGAGTCAGATTTTCCGGAAGGGGCGGAGCGACAAAGTCCGCTAAGCCTTCATCGATCATGGCCTCAAGCAGTTCTGCATCGCGGGTATCAATTCCGCCGACTTCGCGCATTGCCGCAATAGCAACGGCGGCCAGTGGATCACCGGATTTGGCGAGACAAAAGCCGCGCAGAGTGGTCCAGAATTTATCCGGATCGTTTTCTGGCAAATTCTCCGGAAGAACAGCGGGGGATTTACAGATTGCGTCACCGCGTCCGATAATCAGATCTGCCTCGGCGCTGACACGGCGCAATTCGGGATCATCGGCACTTCCGTCAACACCGGCAAGGCTTGCGGCCTCTTCTGCGGCACCGAACCGCAACAGAGCTGCGGCACGGCGTGCCAGCAGGCCGTCCGCATTTTCAGGCGGCAGTGCACCGGAAATCAGCGCACGGCGGATGAGGGCATTCACACGCCACAATTCTCCCGGTGTTGCGCTGTCTACGGCAGCGATGGCATCTGCTCCGGTGCTACCCTGCCACATATTTTCGGGCAATCCGCTAACACGGGAGGCTACCAGACCGGCCGCTTCTGCACTGACTGTGCTGATTTCGGATGCGGATATGCCGTCAGTTTCGGGTTGTGAGTCGCGTAATGATTCGCCCGGTCCGATGGTAACAGGTTCATTCGGAAGCGGTTCTGCGGTGGGCAGGCCGAGCGTGGATGACTGGGAAAATGCCGATGTTGCCGCAAGAAAAAGCCAAACCGCAAGTTTATTTCTGGAAAAGAACATCTTTCGAAACCTTCTGTACGATCTCCCGTTTGACCGGCGGCACATCGACAAACCAGACATAAGCAACGGCTCCTAATCCTGCGATTACGGCCAGCATAAACAGAAACCTTAAAAACCGGCCCATCGTATTACCCTTCCCTTCAACTGTAACGGTCACTATAG
>CALFWP010000125.1 GCA_937927905.1 uncultured Neomegalonema sp. | reverse complement strand
GGCCGCTTTGATGCGGTTGGTTGCGGCGGTGTTTGCCGTGGCGGGGTTGGTTCCGGGTGGTCCTGTTCTCGCGTCAATGACGGTAGAAATCAGACGACAGGTTATTCGAGTTTTAGGACCGGCGGAATCCGCTCTGCGGCGCTTGATCGTTATAAAAGCCCGAGGGATTGTCGTTAAACTGTCTACGCCCTGCGCCGCGCCATCACGCCCTATTCCAAAGGGAAAAGGGTCATCGGACCGCATTCCGCCTTTTGCTTTATTTGATCGCCGGAAGTGGTTTCGTGAATTGGCGAAGCGGGGTCGGCCTTCGCGCGGCCCTGCTCCGCGTATCAGCGGCTTTGATGAAGACCGCCCGGCGTTCGATCCGCCCACCCCGCACCCGTGCGAAGCGGAGATTAATCCGGCTTCGTTGTGCAAGCGGTTGCAGGCTTTGCATAAGGCACTGGAGACCATTCCGGCTCAGGCAAAACGCCTTGCGCGATTGCAGGCGCGGCGGCGGCGTAATAACGAGCCGCTGAAACGCACCGAGCCGCTGCGTCCGGGATGGCCGCCGGGGTATCGCCGGAAACAGAATCATCCGGTGGATCAGATTTTGTCCGATTGCCATATGTTCGCGCTTTGGATGTACCGTCCGCCGAATACGTCTTAAAATTTTACATGCCTGTTCCTCGTTTAAACCTCCCTGTCCGACCGGACAGGGAGGCGGTCGTGTTTGTGTCAACGCGACGTCAGCAGCTTATCCCCTTGTTTTCATTTTATAATAACTAAAACCATATACGTTTTTCCGCTGACCGATCCATAGCGGATCACGCCTAAGGACAAAGCATTCCTGTCGATTTTAATCGGATTTCTATCGCCGTCCTGAAAAATCTGTGATACGTGATCAAGCAACTTTCGGAATGTTTTCTATGCTGGGGAGAAATTTTATGTCGTATCGGATTCTTATCCTCGGTGCTTCCTACGGGTCGCTCCTAGGCACAAAATGCATCATGGCCGGTCACGATGTGACGCTTGTCTGCCGCGAGGCGACCGCCAAACTCATCAATGATGAGGGGACCGAAGTGCGCCTTCGCTTGAAAGGCGAGGACGCGCACCGCTCGATTTTTTCGAAGGATCATCCGGGCAAGCTCGATGCTTCGACGCCGGAAAATGTTGATGTATCGCAATACGATATGGTCGGGCTTGCCATGCAAGAACCGCAATATTCCCATGCATCCATCCGCGATTTGCTCGGTAGAATCGCCGATGCCGGTCTGCCTTGTCTGTCGATTATGAATATGCCGCCGCTCTCGTATCTGAGACGCCTGCCCGGTCTGAACCCGAGCGACCTGGAGGGCGCATATTCCGATCCGCAAGTCTGGAACGCTCTTATTCCGGGCAATGTGTCGCTCTGCTCGCCGGACCCGCAAGCGTTTAGACCTCCCGAAGAAGCCGCGAATGTCCTGCATGTCGGCCTGCCAACGAACTTCAAGGCCGTGAGGTTTGAGTCCGATGCTCATACAGAAATCCTGAAAACGCTCGAAGCTGATATTCAGAATGTCCAGCTCGACGGGAAAGATGTGCCGGTTAAGCTGCGCGTTCACGACACGCTGTTTGTGCCTTTGGCAAAATGGAGTATGCTTCTGACTGGCAATTACCGCTGCATTACGCAAGGTGATCCCGTGGCCATTCGCGATGCGGTTCATGAGGATATTGAGCTATCCCGCGAGATCTACACCTTCGTTGATGATGTGGTGAAAAAGCTCGGCGCAGATGCCAGTGAATTGGTTCCATTCGATAAATATGCCCGCGCAGCCGAAGGCTTGCTGAAACCATCATCCGCCGCGCGCGCCATTGCCGCCGGTTCGAATGTTATTGAGCGCGTTGACCGCGTCGTCCAATCCGTCGCAAAATCGCTCGGAATGCAGCACCCCGCGATTGATGCGACTGTCGAGACAGTTGACGCTCAATTACAGGAAAATCGCCGGAAGAGTGCAGCATAATCAGTGTTCTAAACTTCACGCTCTGCGACACAAGGGCGCATTAAAGGACATGTAATCCTTTAGTGCGCAGCCTTCGCGCTTAGGTTTAATCACATTCCATGTGCTCCGGAATCATTCCACTTTACAGCCTATCCCGAATTTGCGACGCTGGACTCAACGTCTGCGACTATAACGCGGACATTGGTCTTATAAAGACCGTAAGGGAAGGAAACGCCCTCTATGGGTGATACCGACACAATGGAGCGCGGTGAAATTGCGCCCGAAGACGTTATGCGCGCTCAGGTTTATGACCTGCTCGGCGCGCTTTTGCGTGATGCTCCCTCAAAAGATTTACTCTCTAAACTTACCGCTCTTGAAGGTGATGCGACGCCAATGGGCGAAGCCATCCTAGCACTCTCAAAAATAGCGAAATCAACCGGCGTGGAAAAAGCATCGCGCGAGTTTCACGACCTTTTTGTTGGATTGGGGCGCGGCGAGCTTTTGCCTTACGCCAGCTATTACATGACCGGTTTTCTAAACGAAAAACCACTCGCCAAGCTGCGTAATGATATGGCGCGGCTGCAAATTGCGCGTGCGCCATCTGTTTATGAGACAGAAGACAATATCGGCTCTCTTTGCGAAATGATGGCGGGATTGATCTTGGGACACTTTGGCCCTCCTGCTGATCTGACAACGCAAAAAGACTTCTTTGCAACGCATATTTCACCAT
>CALFWP010000124.1 GCA_937927905.1 uncultured Neomegalonema sp. | reverse complement strand
GATATGCCCCTGCAATAACCGGCTTGCTTGCTTTCGGCTGGTTTGAAATCGTGGACTCGGCCCCGGACGATCCGGCACGCCTTGCCACAGCTGTTTCGGTCTATTGTACGCTGACATTTGCGGCGATGGTCATCTTCGGTCCGAAAGACTGGCTGGAACGCGGAGAGTTCCTGCATGTCTTTTTCGGCTTTATCGGCAGGCTGGCCCCCTTGCGCGCGCACAGGCAGGACAAGGTTTCGGTGACGGTGTCTTTTCCGGGCGCAGGTTTGATTCATTCGGAGCCGCCATCCGTTTCGGGCGCGCTGTTTATTCTTATAGCACTGGCGATCGTCTCCTTTGACGGGGCAAGCGAGACCTGGTGGTGGCTGTCAAAGCTGGGTATCAATCCGCTTGAATTTCCCGGGCGCTCGGCTGTGGTTTATCAGAACAGCATCGGCCTTCTTCTGTCATGTGCGGTGTTGTCAGGCGCTTTTATCCTGAGTGTTTATGCGGCCATCCGCCTGACCGGACCACCGCCGCCGCTGCAAAAAGCGCTGTCATGGCTGGTATTATCGGTCATACCGATCGCACTGGCCTATCACTTTGCCCATTACCTGATTGTTCTGCTGATCAACGGACAATATGCACTGGCCACGGCAAGCGACCCGATGGCAGGTGGTGCAGATTGGCTGGGGCTGGGACAGTTTTATGTCACCACATCCTTTCTTAATACACAGAACAGTGTCGAACTGATCTGGCGCGTGCAATCGGGTGCCATTATCGCCGGTCATATAATTGCAGTCTGTGCGGCACACCGGATGGCCCAGGATTTATGGGGCGATGCACACCGCGCCGCATCGGGGCAGATACCGCTCGCAGCTTTAATGGTTGCGTATACATTTTTCGGACTGTGGCTTCTTGCGCAGCCGACGGCCTGATTTCTCTGGACATTCCGATCCGCACACTGAATCCTGCGCACTTTAAAAGACGACGGGAGAGACCTGCAATGACAAATCAGACAAAGCCGGACAGCACGGCAGGTTCTGCAGATGAAACCCGCCGCACGTTTTTGAAGGGTGCCGCTGCGGTCGGGGCGGTTGCCGCCGGAACGCAGATGCTGCCCGGAATGGTGCCCTATATTCAGGCGCAATCCTCCGCGCCGGTCAAAATCGGCTTTCAGGTCCACAAGACCGGTATCGGTGCCGCCTATGGCCGCTGGTACGACCGGACCACCAAGGCCGCTGCGCAATTGATCAATGACGAGGGCGGCATCAACGGCCGCGAAGTTGAAATCGTCGCCGAAGATGACGGTACCGATCCCAAGCGCGGGGCGGAAGTGGTCGAAAAATTCGCGAAGCAGCACCAAACCGATGTCGCCTTCGGCACACTCTTCAGTCATGTAGTGATCGGTTCCTCTCCCCGCGCGGGCGAATTGAAAATGCCGTATTTCGTTGTCTCCGAAGGCCACCATGTCGCCAGCGGCGGGCTGAACCGCTACACGCTGCAACCCGGCATTACGGATGTGAAATCACAGGTCCAGTCCATGGCCCCCTGGGTGGCGGACAATCTGGGTAAAAAAGTCACCATGATTTTCCCGGATTTTGCCTTCGGCCATGACCACCGTGACTTTTTCTCCGAAGCGATTGAGAAACAGGGCGGCAAGGTGATCGAAAAAATCGCCATTCCGCCGACGGAGAAGTCTTTCACCAAATACTTCCCGCGCATCCCGCGCGATACCGATGTGCTCTATCATGTGATGGTCGGTCCGGCGGTCCTGACCTTCGTCAAAGAACTCGGCGAGTTTTTCGGCGGCAGAGGACCACAGGTTTTCGGCTTTCTCGATTCGCTGGAAGCGGTGGATATCAACAGCCCCGGCCTTGAATTTCTGGACGGTTCTTATTTCTGGGAGGGCAACCCCCGCTACCGGAGCGATATCTCCAGCGACCATGACGCCTTTTACCGCAAGGCCGTTGGCGTCGATGATAACGGTGCATCCATCACCGACAGCAAGGATATTGCGACCTATTCCCATATGTTCGGCTGCTGGGAGACGCTGCATATCATCAAGGCGGGGATGGAAGCATCGGATTATGCCGGTCCCAAGGACCGCGCCAACCTGATCGAAGCGGTCGAAAACATCGGTGTCATGCCCCACAGCCGCGCCCATCCTCAGGGTGATAAACTGTTCAACGGCCGGACCCATCAGGCCTTCGGCCATCAGTTCATTTCAAAGGTCGGGGACGGAAAGCTGACACCGGTGCATAAAACCTCGATTTTTGACGGGTATTACCCGGATGAAACGGATTACACGACACAGAAACTGTAACCGGCATCATGCGTAAATTTCCCGAACCTCTCTCCCCCGGAACGGGGAGAGGGAGAATGACCTGAATCATGGATCTCGGCCCGCAAATCGTTCTGGCCTCGCTTGACGGTGCTGTCACGGCGGCGGTTCTGGCTTTGACAGCGCTCGGGCTGTCGCTGGTTTTCGGCGTGATGCGTGTGGTCAATGTCGCCCATGGCGAGTTCTTCATGCTGGGCGCGATGATCGCGTGGTTTGTGGCAAGCGCCATCGGCGGGCATCCCGCGCTGGGCTTTGTCGCCGCGCTGGTGATTGCCCCGCTGCTGGTCGGCGGATTGGCGGCCTCGGCGGATTGGCTGATCATCAAACGGCTGGATTATGAACCCGAGGCCACGATCGTCGCCACAATCGGCCTGCTCTATATTTTGCAACAGGGGGCGCTGATCACCTTCGGCCCTGTCGCACAGGCGGTGGAAGCACCCTTCAATCACCGCATCGAAATTCCGTGGTTTGAAGGCAGCAATGTCGGCTGGGGTCTTTTCACCACAAGTTACAAGCTGTTTGTCATCGGGGCCGCACTGACCATTCTTCTGGGCGTGTGGCTGTTACTGTCCCGCACCAAAACCGGCCTCCTGATGCGCGCGACACAGCTTGACCGCGAGACGGCTCAGGCCTTCGGCATTCCGGTGGAGAAAGTCTATGCCCTGACTTTCGGATTCGGCGCGGCAATCGCAGCACTGGCGGCGGTGCTGATCGTACCGATCCAACAGGCCGATTACCTGATGGGCGGTGATCCGCTGCTCTTGTCATTTATTGTCGTGATCATCGGCGGTCTGGGCAGCTTGCGCGGCACTCTGATTGCCGCTTTGCTGATCGGCATGAGCGACGGCATCATTTCGGTCTTTTTCACACCGACACTGGCAAAGATCATCGCAACCCTCGTTGTCGCCATGGTGCTGGTGTTCCGTCCCCAAGGGCTGTTCGGAGCCAAAGCGCAATGAGAGCGGACCGCGCCCTTGCCCTGCACCTTGCCGTCATTGCGCTGCTCTTCGGCCTGCAATACGTCCTGTCGCCTTATCATCAGGGCAACCTTGCCCGCATCATGGTGCTGGCGACCTATGCGACGGGGTATAATATTCTGTTCGGCTATACCGGCCTCCTCAGCCTCGGCCATGCGCTGTTTTTCGCGGCAGGCATGTACGGGGCGGGCATGAGTATGCGGTACCTCGATTTTCCGGCTCTTGCCGCTTTTCCGGCGGGGATCATTGCCGCAACGCTGCTGGCCGCGATGATCGGTGCGCTGGCCCTGCGCACCACCGGCGTTGCCTTTATGATCGTCACGCTGATGTTCGCTCAGGCGGGCTATCTGACTCTGCTCTATTTCAACGAATACACGCGCGGGGATGAGGGCTTTGTCATCCCGCAGGCCGACCGCGCCATCGGCCTGATTGACCTTTCGGCGGATGACACCCGCTTTATTGCGGCATGGGCGATTTTTTCGGTGGGGCTGCTGATCGCGCTGGCCATTGTACGCTCAAAAGCGGGGCGGGTGCTGGTCGCCATCCGTGAAAACGAAGAACGCACCAGGATGCTGGGGTTCAATCCCTTTCCCTATAAGCTGGGCGCGGTCACGGCATCGGGGGCTTTTGCCGGAACAGCAGGGGCGGCTTATGCGCTGTTATTCGGATCGGTCGGGGCCAGCTTTGCCGCGATCCAGTATTCGATTGAACCTTTGCTCTTTGTCCTGCTCGGCGGTGCGGGTGTCGTGCTGGGTCCGCTGGTCGGGTCGGTCCTGATGTTCTATCTGATCGACTATGCGAGAGAGGTAACAACCGCTTATCTGATTGTGGTCGGCATCGCCCTTGTGCTGCTGATCCTGTTTGCCCGCAAGGGCATTCTGGGCAGCCTCCGGCGGCGGTCTGACGGGTGGTTGCCATGACGCTGCTCTCGGCGGAAAATCTGGTGAAGGATTTCGGCGGCCTCCGCGCGGTCAATGTCGGCGCTTTTGATCTGCCGGAAGGCGAAATCCGCGCGGTGATCGGGCCGAACGGTGCCGGAAAAACAACCTTTGTCAGCCTGCTTTGCGGACGCATCGCCCCGACAAGCGGGACCATCCGCTTTGAGGACCGTGATATCACCGCCCTGCCCGCCCATGACCGCGTAGCGCTCGGCATTGCCTATACCTTTCAGATCACCAGCATTTATCCGAACCTGTCCCTCTTCGAAAATGTCATGCTCCCGGCCCAGCGCAGGGCGGGCCTTGACCGCACAAACGATGCCGCCGACCGCGCCATGGTCGCCCTTGAGCGTGTCGGCCTGAGCGGGCGCGCCTTTGAACGGGCGGGCGCGCAGGCCTACGGGCATCAGCGGTTGCTGGAGGTCGCCATGGGCCTCGCACTGGCCCCGAAGCTGCTGATTCTGGATGAACCGACCCAGGGGCTTGCCGAAGGCGAGATCGAAAATTTCAACGCCCTGATCCGCAGCGTTGCAAAAGAGTCCACCGTAATGCTGATCGAGCATAACATGAATGTCGTCATGGCCCTTGCGGACCGCATCACCGTACTGAACTTCGGTGAGACCCTTGCGGAGGGCACGCCGGCGGAAATCCGTGCCAATCCCGATGTTCAAACCGCTTATCTGGGTGGCTGAATGCTGAATGTCACAGGCATAGACTGTTTTTACGGTGATGTTCAGGTTTTGCGGGACCTGTCCCTCTC
Organism: uncultured Neomegalonema sp.; assembly: GCA_937927905.1. Lineage (GTDB taxonomy): Bacteria > Pseudomonadota > Alphaproteobacteria > Rhodobacterales > Rhodobacteraceae > JAHDDY01. The sequence goes on along the minus strand of CALFWP010000124.1, from coordinate 23,276 downwards.
GGTGCAGCGCGGCGAGATACTGTGTCTGCTGGGCCGGAACGGGGCCGGTAAGACCACGACACTCAAGGCGATTATGGGCCTTGTTCCCGTGCGCTCCGGCACCATAACACTTGACGGGGAAACCATCAGCACCCTGCCCGCCCATGCGGTACCGAAACGCGGCATCGGCTATGTTCCTCAAGGCAGACGCCTCTTTGCGGAAATGACGGTCGCGGAAAATATCGAGGTCGGCTTACAGACCAGAGGCAAAGGCGAGAAAACGCGCGAAAAAGTCCTGACATTATTTCCGCGATTGCGGGACCGCTATCGCCAACGCGCAGAGACATTGTCCGGCGGCGAACAGCAAATGTTGGCCATGGCCCGCGCTCTGGCCGTGGAACCCGACGCCCTGTTGCTGGATGAACCGACCGAAGGTCTGCAACCGTCGATGATTTCGCTGATCCGCGATGTTGTGAGCGGCTTAAAAGACCAGAACGTCGCAATCGTCCTTGTGGAACAACGCATAGATACCGTTCTGTCACTCGCCGACCGTGTCGTTTTTATCGAAAACGGCGTGCTCAGGGATGAGGCCCATGCCGCTGACCTGAAAAACAACCCGGACCTGATCCGCAAATATGTCGGCGTCTGACCGCTGCGCAGAGGCAGTCAGATTTTCAGAACAAACTTCAGGCCGCAATACCCGCACACAACCGTACCCTCCGCACCGATCTCGTAATATGTGAGCGGATGCCCCAAAGGACCGCCACCGCCGTCACAGGCCACAGATTTCGTACCAACCTCAACCAGCGCAAGATCGCGCTGTTCCGGTGTTACACGGGTCAATTGTCCGCCCATTTCATCCCTCGCCGGTGCGTACCTTTACACAGCAAACATCATAGCCGGATGCGCTTGCCGTTTGCGCTCATGGGTACACGATGATAGCCGTCACGCGAACATATTTTTCTTACTGCTGCCGGAGCTGATATGACATCCGAAGCCCCCCGCTTTGCAATTGACGCCCGCGATCTGCATAAAACCTACGCTGCGCTGGGCAATGCTCCGGAAAAACAGGCTCTGAAGGGTGTCTCATTGCAAGTGCCTGTTGGCTCTGTGTTCGGATTGCTCGGACCGAATGGCGCTGGAAAATCGACATTTATCAATATTCTCGCCGGTCTCGTTATCAAAACATCCGGTTCTGTCAGCATCTGGGGCTTTGATCAGGATATCAATCCGCGCATGTCCCGCGCCAGTATCGGTGTTGTGCCGCAGGAGCTGATTCTCGATCCGTTTTTCACCCCGGGCGAAGCCCTTGAAATACAAGCCGGCCTTTACGGTGTTCCGAAAAAGCAACGCCGCACGATGGAGCTGTTGAGCGCACTGGGACTGGCCGATAAAGCCGAATCCTACGCCCGCTCGCTTTCGGGAGGAATGCGGCGCAGGCTTTTGATTGCAAAGGCGCTATGCCATTCCCCGCCCGTCCTGATCCTTGATGAGCCGACGGCAGGTGTTGACATCGAACTGCGCCGGCAGATGTGGGATTACGTCCGGGAATTGAACGACGAGGGCGTAACAGTGGTCCTGACCACCCATTACCTTGAGGAAGCCGAGGAGATGTGCGACCGGATCGCAATTATCAATCATGGCACCGTGATCGCCTGCGAGGAAAAAAACACCCTCATGCAGCGCATGGACAGCAAAAGCGCCGTGATTTGGCCCGAAACCCCTTTAACGGCGATACCGGATACCCTTGCTGCACATGAGATGCTGGAGGTGCGGCTGCGTGAGGACGGCGCTTTGATCGTGACCTATCCGAAATCCCGTATGCAACTGGGCGCTATTCTGTCAGAGGTTCATGCCGCAGGGATCGCAGTACACGATCTGTCCACGGAAGAGGCCCATCTTGAAGATGTCTTCGTCGCCATGACCAGCGGAGAAGCGGCATGACACGACCCTCAAGGATCACTTTTGTAACCTGTCTGCTTGCCGCCCCGATTATCTTTGCGACGGTTCCGGCGCTTTTCATCATGGCGGGGCCGTATGCGGCGCGCTTCGGGTATGTCGGCAATCTCTCGCTGCTGGTCTCTCTTCCGGCGTGGCTCAGCGTTTTCGCATGGCTGAGCTGGCGTGTCGCCAAACGCGGTGAAACGGAGCTGCGCCCGTATGTCATGGCGGGCCTTATAGCAAATGCAGCGTCATTGGCCCTGTTTCCGGCTATGATACTCATTGCCGAGGGACTGGGTGCGGACCTTTCGGGAGAGCTGTCCCGCTCTTATACCAAGGCGCAGGCCGCAAGCGATGTGGAACAGGACGAGTTTTCACTGCCGGTAGCCGCGCTTTTTTCAGGCTTTGCCGCGTTTTTCGTCGGCCTGTTCGTAATGCCGGTTCTGGCGGTTCTGTTCGGCTGGCTGGCGAACACGTTGAAGCTGGTGCCACAAGCCCTTAATCAGTAACTGTATTCGGCGTACACACGATCAATATCGCCGTTCCACTGGTTTTCATATTTCCACAGCATTTCATCAGCCGGTGTCTCGCCGCGCTCTGTAACATCACGCAACGCATTGAGGAAATGCGCCTCATCACGGTCAAAGGCTCCGGCTTTCGCCCGGTTGTGCAGGCCCTGATCCGATATCGCGAGCAGCTCTTTGGCGATATCCAGAACACTGCGCCCGCGGATTTCGGCCTTAAGCGCCCTGGCAGGGACGGAATCGCGCAAACAGATCCGGTCTTCCTGAGTCCAGTCCTTTGCGATATCCCACGCCGCATCCAGCGCAGTGTCATCATAAAGCAGACCGACCCAGAATGCGGGCAATGCACAAATCTTGCGCCAGGGTCCGCCATCGGCACCCCGCATTTCCATGAATTTCTTAATCCGCGCATCCGGAAAAATCGTCGTAAGATGATCCGCCCAATCGGACAGTGTCGGTGTCTCGCCCGGCAGTGCAGGCAGCTTTCCGTTCAGAAAATCACGGAAAGACTGTCCGGCGGCGTCAATATACGTGCCGTTGCGGTATACAAAATACATCGGCACATCCAGCGCATAATCAACATAGGCTTCAAAACCGAAGCCATCCTCAAAAACAAAAGCAGGGATACCGGCACGGGCATTATCGACATCACGCCAGATTTCACCGCGATAGCTCAGAAACCCGTTCGGCTTTCCGCCCAGAAAAGGCGAATTGGCAAACAAGGCCGTTGCGACCGGTTGCAGTGCCAGCCCGACGCGGAGCTTTTTCGCCATATCCGCTTCGGATGCAAAATCGAGATTGACCTGAATCGTGGTTGTGCGGAACATCATATCAAGGCCCTTTGACCCGACTTCCGGCATATAGCGCCGCATGATCCCGTACCGGCCTTTAGGCATCACCGGCAAATCCTCGCGCTCCCATTTCGGCAAAGCGCCCAATCCCATGAAGCCGACGCCACATTTATCGGCAATTTCCCGCACTTCGGCGAGGTGCTGGTTCACTTCCTCACAGGTATCATGGATTGTCTCCAGCGGCGCACCGGACAGCTCCAGCTGTCCCCCCGGTTCCAGGGACACATTCGCCTTTCCTTTGGTTAGACCGATCAGCGTGTCGCCCTCCCGCAACTCGCTCCAGCCGAACGTATCGCGCAGTCCCTCAAGCAAATTTCTGATCCCGCATTCCCCGTCATAACCGACGGGCCTGAGGTCGGATTTGCGGTATCCGAATTTTTCATGTTCCGTGCCGATCCGCCAGTCTTCACGCGCTTTACACCCGGACTCCAGGTAAGCCGCCAGTTCATCGCGCGACGTGATCAACCCGCCGCCCTCTTGAGGAATGGACATAGATTCTCTCCGACACTAGGAAGCGCGACTTTACGGTTGCAAAGCGCGATAGCAAGGCGTGCATACGCAATTATACGGGCCTGCGCCAAAACGTGACTATAGGTGAGGCCTCTGCAGCCGTTTTTTGTTTTGATAATGCGTTACTCAATGCATCAAACCGAAATCCGGGCAGGGTACAAAGCGCATCAATAAAGGCATCATGCCCCTCCGCATTCAATGGAACAGCAGCGGGCACTCCATTGCCTGTGAACAGCAAAACACTGTTCTGTTCATCGCTTTGCGCCTTTGACACAGCGATATCCACGCGGGTCACGTCCTTTAGTTCAATCTGAACATTCCCGAGAGCACCGACATATAAAATGCGCTGTTCTTCGATAAAAACCCGACCTACCCCCTCTTTCATGGCAGATGTAAACCGGACACGGCGGACCGCTTCGCGGACCCACAAACCGCCGCTGACAAGAATAATGACCGACAGTACAAGTGACAACCAGCCCCAGCGCATGCTGCTGGCTCCGGCAATCCACAGAGCCATGAGCGTCCCGCCCGCCGCCAGAACAGGCTCTGCCCAGCGGCGGAACAGGATCACAAGTTCAGGCCGGATCATTGTGCCAGACGCTCAAAGGTCAGATAGGCGGGGGTCCGCTCTTCCCTGAGGGCCTTTGCCTCGTAGCGTGTACCGGGCCAGTCAGACCACGGCTCTCGAAAACCGCCCGCAGGATCGCCTGTTAAAACAAAACCGGAATGTGCGGCGAGATGTTCCAGTGTCCATTCGATATAATCCGGAATATCCGACGCCACGCGCAAAACGGCCCCTGTGCGCATAATACGGGCAAAGGCGTCGAGATTTTCGGGACTGATAAAGCGCCTTTTGTGATGGCGGGCCTTGGGCCACGGATCCGGATATAACAAAAACACTCTTGATATTGAGGCATCCGGCAAGTGATCCATCAAATCACGCGCGTCACCATTATGTAACCGGATATTATTCAGTTTGTTTTTCTCAATATGCGCAAGACAAGACGCAATACCGTTCAAGTAGTGCTCGCAAGCCAAAAAACCCGTATCCGTGTTTGCAATCGCTTGTGCCGCGACGTGCTCGCCCGAACCGAACCCGATTTCCAGCCATATATCCGAAACACCGGGGAACAATGAATTCAAATCAATAACTTTATCACCGGTCACCGGCATGGCCGCGTATTCCGCAAGGTTTTCACGCATCAGCGCCGCCCGGTTTTCCCGCAGCTTTGGCCCTCTGCGCCGTCCGTACAGATTACGTTTTACTTTATCTGTTTCTTTTTCTTCAGTCATATTTATTTATTACGTCGAAAAATTATACATGTATATTTAAAAACTTATCCAAATTTAAGGATAAATTAATAATATACACTTACTTTTACCTAATTGTAATTGAACATATCGGGGGATTGTTCATGAGACCGCTAAAGTTACTGCCATCCGGCACATTGCTACGCCGCTTCCGGCGTGAGCGCAAGGGTTCGATGACTGTCGAATTTGCATTACTGCTTGTCCCGTTCTTGCTGATGACAGTCGGTGTGTTGGAAATCGCTATTATTCAGTTGACCCGAACGTCTCTGGCATCTGCCATTGAAGACACATCACGTCAAATCAGAACCGGTCAGGGTGGTTGTATAACGCCAAACCAATACATTGCTCAGCTGTGTTCAAGCATGGCATTTTCGGGTGGTGACTGCATGAACAATACTAAGGTCATTATCGAAGAGCTTGCGAACTTTACCTCATCCAGAACTTCCGGCGGCCCCGACTTTGATGCCATTACAAACTCGATTGATGCCGGCAGAGCAGAATCGATTATGGCGTTACAGGTATTCCACCGCCGCAACATTCTGGTCCCGCTGCTGGACAATGCGCTTGGCGGAGGCAGCGGTCAGATCATGCTGGTCAATAACCTTGCATTCCGCAACGAGCCATTCGGTGCAGCGAATGGATGTGCAACCCCACCATCGCCTTGAGGATATTGATATGCTTCAGAAATTCAAAAAACTTGCTGAACGCGGCGCATCCTGTCTCTCGGGCGCCACTCGGGTGAAATCAAAATTTTCCAAAAACGAGGACGGTCTTGCCGCGATTGAATTCGCTCTTCTGTCACCGCTTTTGCTGACTTTCACACTCGGTTCCTTTGAAATCATTCAAAGTGTCTGGGCAGACGGGAAAGTAGAGCTTGCGGCCGGTACGGTTGGCGATCTGGTCTCACGCGCATCGACGATGACAGATAGTGACCTCAGAATGCTCGGACAGGCCGGTCCTCTGGTGCTGCAGCCTTATCCGCAGAATGATCTGAGATTCACAATCACATCCGCGATGGGATGTTATGATGACCCCATGGACACGACCTCGGACTTCAAATTTTACGTACTCTGGAGTCAAATCTGGGAGGCTGGAAGTCTGATGCCTTCTCCGCATACACTTGACTCTGAATTTAACGAACTGCCGGCAAACCTGATCATCCCCGACGGTGAAACGCTGATCCACACAACAGCATTATACCATTACGCGCCGACAATTGCACGGACAGTCGGGACGACATACGAGATGGGCGGTACGATTTTCCACCAGCCGCGCGGCACATCTTCGGACCGGGTTTCTTATCCTACTGCAGAAGCTTCAACTGCAAGAACCTGTGCGGACTTTCGCCCGTAGCCAATACCCCCCGACGGCTATGCGGGCGAAGCCAGGCGTTCGTATACCGGTGCATAGCGCCGGGCGACAGCAGACCAGCTTCGTTCTTTGATCACGAACGCCAAAGCACGCTCGAGGATTCCCTGGTCCTCGGGCGTGTTTGCTTTTTTCAGGGCATCAATGACAGAAGATGCAAGCGCATCCGTATTGCCCGCCTCAAACAACCGTCCCGTTTCCCCGTGTTTCACCAACTCCTGATGACCACCGACATCAGAGGCGACAAAGCGTTGTTTCATGGCCATCGCTTCCAGCGGCTTGAGAGGTGTCACAAGGTCCGTCAGCCTCATTTTCAGCCTTGGGTAAACCAGAAGATCAATGGTGCTGTAATGACTTGGAACAGCTTCCGGCGGAACGCGTCCCGTGAACTTAACAGCGTTGCCGAAGGGTTTTGCGGCTTCGCGAAGGGCCGCATCCTCCATCCCGCCGCCAACAAACAACAGTTGTGCATCCGGAATCGCGCTAAGGATAGCCGGAAACGCCTCCAGCAGCAGCTTTAACCCCTCATAGTGATAGAACGAGCCGACAAAACCGATGACCGGTCCCCCTCCAAGCCCGATTGCCTCGCGCAATGCCGCATCGGGCTTATCCGCCGGTGACAGACGCTCCGGTTCAATCGCATTCGGTGCAAGGGAAAGCTTGTCCGGTAAAAACCCGCGCCCGAGCAAATCTTCCCGTAAGCCTTCACAGATCGTAAAGACATGATTCACCCTCCGGCAAGCCGCCGTCTCCATGGCACGGGTCACCCGATAACGCAGTGAACCTTCTGAGGTATTGCCGAGATCAACAGCGGCATCTTCCCAGAAAGCGCGGATTTCATAAACAACAGGCACTTTGAGGTTTTTGCCCGCGTAGTAGGCCGGAAACGCATTCAGACAGGGCGAATGCGCGTGCAGAATATCAGGCTTTTCCTCTTTAATGACTTCCTTGATGCGGGAGGCGGTCGAGAGCATTTCCGTAATGAACCCCGGCCCCGGTACCCGCTTTTTTTGAGGCTTCGGCGTGCGGTGAAAACGAAAATCCATCACCTCTTCCAATGGGTTTTCAGGTTCGCCCGCATCGACCCCGTGACGCGGCGTCGTCAGACAGACCGGGTCAAACCCGAGTGCACGCTGGGCACGCAGGATTCCGAGAGTGCGGGAGACATAGCCGCTTTGCAGCGGGGCCGAGTGATCGAGAATATGAAGAACGCGCATGGAACCGCCTTTATTCGCTTTCCCCTCTTTTCGCGCGGTATGGTCAAAGGAGCGTTAACCTTCGTCGAACTGTCACATTTATCGTGTAAGGCACTGTTCATCTTTACCTAAGCGGCAACTTTATGACTTTCAAATCCTCACAAAAATACACGGCGGAATTTACAGGCACAGCGTTCCTGCTGGCGACGGTCGTGGGGTCTGGCATCATGGCGGAGCGTCTGGCGGACGGAAATACGGCAATCGCTTTGCTTTGCAACACGATCCCTACCGGGGCCATTCTCGTTGTTCTCATCACCATGCTCGGCCCGGTTTCAGGCGCACATTTCAACCCTGCGGTGACACTGATTTTCCGGATGCGCAACGAAATCTCATCACGGGACAGCATCGCCTATACCGCCGCACAGATTGCCGGTGCCATGGCGGGCGTCTGGGCCGCACACCTGATGTTCGGCGAATCGCTGTTTCAACTGTCGGGCAAAACGCGGACGGGCGGCGGACAATGGTTTGCGGAAGCGGTCGCGACATTCGGCCTGGTCTTTACCATTCTCGCGACTCTGAAAGCGAAGGAAAGCGCAGTGCCCGTTGCCGTCGGCCTTTACATCACCGCCGCTTACTGGTTCACGGCCTCAACATCTTTTGCCAACCCTGCGGTCACAGCCTCGCGGAGTTTTTCGGACACTTTCGCGGGCATTTACCCCAGTCACGCCCCGCTTTTTATTCTGTCACAAATTTGCGGAGCCGTTCTTGCTTATATTCTGTGCCGCTGGCTTCTGGTTCCCGCAGACGGAAAAGCGTAAACGCGTCTAACGTTACTGTAAGGCGCCCAGAACACCGCCAAGATCACCGTAACCTGTAAAGCGGCGTTCATAACGCAACCCCAGCCGCTGCGCCGCCTCTTGCGCTTTTCTATCAAGAACAGGGTCATCGGTCTGCGCCAGGTAGACAACGCGGCTGTAATGGGCAAACAGGATATCGCGCATTTCAGGCGCCTGATCCAAACCGAAGCCCCGCCAGATCAATGCGTCAAACTGTTTGGCGAAAAAATCCGTCAGATAGAGTGTGCCCAACTCTTCTTCATGACGCGCTTCGAACGTTTCTACACCATCAAAGAACGCATAACAATGCGGCCCGTGGATTCGCTCAACACCCTCGGCGGTGCATACGGCGTCCAGCGCCCCGCCGGTCCCGCAATCAGCATAGAGAACAAAAATACGCTCAAAACCCCGTGCCTTGGCATCACGGATTTTCACACGGACCGCTTCGGCAATGTGTTGGGGCGCATTGTGCAGCTTCGCGGGCAGGCATTCCAGAACCGCCTGATCCCAGCCATTGGCCGCATTGATAGCAAGGATTTCGCGCGCCAAGGCTCCGCAGGCGATCAGCATAACCTGACCGGGCAGGGCTGCCGCGCGCGGGGCCTCCAGCCCGTTTTCCATCAGGCGCGTTTCCAAGGCGGCGGCAAAATCGGGCTGAGTGCCTGACCCTGCCCCGCTTCGCTTTCGCCTTCCGCGCCGCATCAGACCGCTCAGGCGGTCTGATTGTGTTTGCGGTGTTCCATAAATTCCTTGGCTGTCTCGACCGCAACCGCCGCATCGCGGCAATAGGCGTCGGCACCAATGGCTTTGCCGAATTCCTCGTTCAGAGGCGCACCGCCGACGAGGACAATATAATTTTCGCGGATGCCTTTGGCTGTCATCTCGTCGATCACGACCTTCATATACGGCATCGTCGTGGTCAGCAGCGCGGACATGCCGAGAATATCGGCATCCTCTTTCTCAATTGCCTCGATATAATTTTCGACCGGATTGTTGATGCCGAGATCAACCACATCAAATCCCGCCCCCTCCATCATCATACCAACGAGATTTTTGCCAATGTCATGAATATCGCCCTTAACGGTGCCAATGACCATCTTGCCCTGTTTCGGCGCACCTGTTTCTGCCAGCAACGGACGCAGGATATGCATGCCCGACTTCATCGCATTGGCAGCCAGCAGAACCTCCGGAACAAACAGAATACCGTCACGGAAGTCGATGCCGACAATCCGCATTCCTTCAACGAGAGCTTTGGTCAACACGTCGTAAGGGGTCCAGCCGCGCCCCAACAGGATATTGACACCCTCTGAAATCTCGTCCTTCAGACCATCATAAAGATCATCATGCATTTGCAGAACAAGCTCGTCGTCATTCAACTCGCTCAGGATGATTTCGTCTTCTTCATCGGCCATTCAACGCACTCCAATTCATGTCGGCAAAACCGGACCGGTAAGACCATGACCTGCCTGTTTCCGATTTAGTGAACCGGACACGACATTCAGGAATCTTATTCCGACGGACATTTAAAAACGCAAGCGATTGCAAGTGTGCACCCCTATTTGTTAACACCTGTTTACCAAAGCGGTGGAGCGCAGCATATGGCCCTGAACAAAGACAGTCTGACGTTTGAATTCCTGCGTCCGATTTTTACTCTGCTTGTCATGATCTGGGTTGTACAGATCGTCAATTTTATCAGCGGATACGAGTTGAATCAGTGGTTCGGATTGGCGCCCCGGAATCTGGGCGGTCTGATCGGAATCCCTACCTCACCGTTTCTGCACGCGAATTTCGGGCATATTATCGCAAATACTATCCCGCTGATCATTCTGGGCGGCATCGCGGCAATGGCATCCCCGAAGCGGTTTCTGGATGCCACGCTGATTATCGTTTTTCTGGGCGGGCTGCTGGTCTGGGTTCTTGCGCGTGGCGGCAACCGTGTACATGTCGGGGCAAGCGGGCTGGTTTTCGGATATCTCGGATATGTTATCGCACTGGGGGTATTCGAGCGCAGCCTGCGGGCAATTCTGATGGCGGTTTTCGCCGGGCTGCTTTACGGCGGGCTGATCTGGGGCGTCTTTCCTACTAACCGCGGCGTCTCGTGGGAATCACATCTCTTCGGTGCAATGGCCGGAGCTTCTGCCGCCTGGCTTTTGACACGCGACAAAGGCAGCACACCACGATTGCGCTGATAACATTCCTGAACAGGTCAGGTTTAAGCGCGTCTGCGCCCGCGTCTTTCACGCTTGGGTGCGGTTGCAACATCACCGGTACCGTCATCCTGCGATGAAAACGCACCGATGCAGGCTTGTATTTTATCTAGAGACGGGCGTCCGGCCAATGTATGCGCTTCCATCGCTGCGCGCATGGCACGCAGGTGTTCCGGCCTGGTCCCGCAACATCCACCGATGATCCGCGCGCCGGCATCCCTGGCAAGACAAGCATATTGCGCCATCAGTTCGGGCGTGCCGTCATATTCGATAACACCGTTCACATATTTCGGAATACCGGCATTCGATTTGGCAATAATGACCGCATCGCTGGAGACAGTTTCACTCAACCCGAGAACCGTCCGCAACAGATCAGGTGCTCCGGTTCCGCAATTGGCACCGTAGGCCACGGTCCGGACCGGCAGACCGTTTTGCATACCGGAATATCCTGTTGATGTGATCCCCATCATCGTACGCCCTGCAGTATCAAAGCTGAGTGTTGCACATAAAGGCGCATCGAGATTGGCACAGGCCTGTGCAATGGCGATTATCTCTTCCTCTGAAGAAATTGTCTCGGCCCAGATCACGTCTGCGCCCCCCTCCATCAGACCGCGGATTTGTTCTTCGAAAGCTGTGACCGCATCAGCCATGCATAATGTGCCGACAGGTTCGAAAATTTCTCCGGTCGGACCAACCGACCCGGCAACAATCACCGGCCTTTGCGCACGATCCGCAACATCACGTGCCAGTTCCGCCGCCGTTTTGTTAAGCTCGAAAGCTCTGTCCTGATGATTGTGAAGCTTCAGACGGTAACACGTACCACCGAAACTGTTGGTCAGTATGATATCTGAACCGGCATCGACAAAGCCCTGATGCAATGCCCTGATCCGGTCGGGATGATCTGTATTCCACAGCTCGGGCGGCTCTCCGGCTTCTAGTCCCATAGCAAAAAGATTAGTCCCGATCGCGCCATCTGCCATCAGCCACTCACGCGTTTTCAACAGCCGGGAAAGAGCATTTGTCATGAGCATCACACTATATTAAATCAGAATATAAGAAAATATTTATATCGCGATTGCATTAAAAACAAGTTATATTTGACAGGCAGGCACACACAATAATGGCCCGAAAAGGGCCATTATTGTGTTGATTTTCCTGTATTTAATTTCAGATTTTACGGCGTATTTTATGCAACGTCGAATTTATTCAACCGTTCAAGTGTTGCCGCACCACTGATCACCCGGGCCAGCTCTTTGAGGATATCAGGCTCCGCATGATTATCGGCAATCGCCCGCGCAACCAGCGCGTTGAGATTAATGCGCGTCACCTTGGCACCCTCTTTAACCAACCAAACGACCGCCTTAAGCGCATCGCGTTTCAAATTCGCATCAAAACAATAGCGGAAGAACCAAAGTTCCAGAAGCAAATCTATGCTGCGGCGGCGCGGCTCTTCTCCCATAACGGCATCAAATGCCTTATCGAGAAGCAGTAACCCATCCTGCTGGCGTCCCTGCGAAAACATGGCATGCGCAGCACCGCTTAATGCACGCGCATCTTTCGGCTGCTCATTCAGAACTTTACGGTATATTTCTTCTGCAGCACCGGAATTGCCCATAACCTCGCCTAAAAACCGTGCATAACGCCGTAAATTACGCTTATTTTCCGGATCAGCAGACAAAGCACGCTGGAATAATTCTTCGGTTTCATTGTGGTTCGTGCTGCGCTTTGCGAGGAAGTCAGCCAAGTCACCCAATGCGTCCGGGTTCGAAGGTTCCGCCGCTACTGCACGACGCAGGTGCCGCTCACCCTCTTCATGATCACCCCGTTCCACTGATAAAAACAGACCGTAACTGCTTAAAGCGAGCGCATTTCTCGGCTCCATAGCAACCGCTTTGTGCAGCCTGTCCTGAGCTGCATTCGGCTTCCGGCGGGACTGATGTAAGAACCGTCCATATTGGGCAAGAACCGTAGCATTGCGCGGATCAAGGTTGATGGCCTTTCGGAACATATCTTCCGCACCCTCGTCATCGCCGAGAACCGTATCACGGAAACAGGCATATCCGGCCACAATCACTGCATTCGCGGGATCAAGCTCCATCGCTTTTTGGTACATTTCGTCGGCACGAGCCGGATCGTTGCGGTGCTTATTCAAAAATCCGGCATATGCCAGGAATGTTTGCGTCAGATCACGGTCCGAGGCCAAAGCACGCTTGAACAATACTTCTGCACTGTCCGTATCGTTTTTATGTGTAACCTCAAAAAAAGCCGCCGCGACAAGCGCACGAGGCGAAGCAGGATCAAGTTCCAAAGCCTTTCCCAGCGCCGATTCCGCTTTTTCAAGATCCCCGCGCCGTTCCGCGCAAAACTCGGCCAACGCGACAAGCGCCTCAGGGTCATCATGGGCAGAGGCTGCTGCAAGCTTTAACAGGGCGTAAGCGGCATCATCATTGCGCTGCACAAGGCGTAAAAACGTTGCATAGCGCATCAGCGAATCCGCATCACGCGGCGCAGCATCAACGGCAACCTGGAAACATTCGCCTGCTGTTTCTATATCACCGCGCGCATGCCATAAAAATTCCGCGTAGGCACACATTGTTTCTGCGCTCTCAAAATTTGCGCGGATAGCAAGACGGAAACAATCCTCCGCCCGTTCATGATCAAGGCGTACAGAAGTCAAAAAAGTCGCAAAACGCCGCAAAGCAACATCATTTTGCGGATCTGCATCAACAGCACGATTAAAATAATGCTCCGCCCCGTCGTGATCCTGCCTGCCAATGCTCAGGAACTGCGCATAATCTGAAAGCAGCGTCGCATTACGCGGGTTATCGGCGAGCGCCAAACGAAACCGGACATCCAGGGCGTCCGCCTCCTCGCGGCGCATCAGACGATCCGGAACAGTCAGAGGTCCCGTTTCTTCAATATTTTCGGTCAACTCAAGTACATCGGCTTCATCAGTGCGGATGGGCACATCAGAGGGCCGGTCGGGAAGCGGCTGTACCACGATCGAGTCTAGAGGCGGTGCCACATCTGCAGCGTCAATATCCAAAGCACCTATGGATAAATCGGGTGTCTCAAATGAGCCGCTGGTAGACATATCAACAGGTGTCACATCCTCACCCTGTTGCACGCCCTGTTGAGTTTCATTACCCGTCGCCATCGCTTTGACCGCAGCGGCGATCAACGCATCAATTTTATGGCGTGCCCCTTCAGGTTCAGGATTGTCATCACCGGCATCCACATTTTCGGTATTTAACGAAGGATCCTGTGTATCGCTCTCATCCTCACTGTAACCGGCCACCACATCAGCAACTGTGACATCATCAGCCGCCAGATGATCCGCAATAGCGTCACCGGTTACTGCATCAGTCAAAGTTTCGGGGCCGGAAGACAAAACAGGCGTGTCCGCACCACGGGCCTGAACCTGTGAAGTTTTATCGCTGGCATTGATCCGGGATGTCAGGTCATCTGTACTCTGTGTGCCTTTCGCAATTGAAGTGTCCGCTACGGCAGCGACGGAATGATATCCGTTCAAATCACTCCAGGGCACAGACAATGTATCATCATCCGTCTGTAAGTCCCGGAGCGGATCAAACCCGAGACGATCAGAAACACCCCCGGCAATAAGGCTGTCTTCGCCGGTGCGTTTGGCATTTTCCAGTCTTTCACGCGCCTTCATCGCCACAGCTGCGGCTATCAACGGCTCATTGATCAGTTTTTCAGGTGTGGCAGGCTCCAAAATCTCATGATCAGACTGTTCGGAGACGGATGCGGAAACTGACAGAGAACCCGCTGCCGCATCCGGAGAATTGTCCGCCAAGTCATAAACCACCGGTTCTTGTATATTTCCGGCGTCGTTTTCATTGCCCCAAAGGGCCACGTCCTGAACACCTTTCAAATGGTCAGCTGCATGATCAGACAGAGGAACAGCCGCTGGTGGTGTATTATGCGGGGTCTGTTTGTCATTTACAGAGAAGACCGGGGCGTGATCTCGCGTTCCACTTTCCACATTGGAAGGCACTGCCCTTTCAGTGGCATCCGGTTGCGCTACACTCCTGCGCGCCATTTTCCTGGCTGCAATGGCGCGGTATTGCTCGTCGTATTTCTGGAGTATTGAGTCAAAACGATCAATACTCGGATGTCCGAGCTGAAATTCCTGGCGCAAAGCATACATCAGATCGTCAAAGCTGTCATTCACAGCCCAGATTGCGCGACGGTCCTCAAGCCATTTCCGGAGTGATTTTCCGGGTGACTTATCATTGACCCAGTACACGCCTCCAGAAGGCGCCCCCATCGGAATTTCTTCAAACAGATCGAGAATACACTCATCACGACCGCCATACCCCACAAAGACCAAAGTACATTCAGTCGCCAGTGCACGAAGACGGTTTTTTACATCATTGCGAAGCAAACGTCGGTTGCCGTCAAGGTACTCGGGGCTGAGATGCGCATCCCCGTATAATTTGATGATGGTCGGTCTTGCGTCACTGATCTGCACATGGCGGTCAAAAGATTCATGCGTCAGCACCTGCGGTTTGCGCTGTGAGTAAAGATAAAGCGCGTCAGCTGCGAGATCGTCAAAATTGGTTGTGATCAGGGTATTGCATCTGTCACCCCAGCGCTCGTGGGTCAGCAGCTGCGCGAGCGTCGCATAGCCGAAGCCGGGCTGTCCGTCACTGGCAAGCGCCTCCTGTTCTCTCTGCCGGTCCTGCTCTGTGTAAAACAGCGCATCATAGACTTGAATGTAGGCCGCTGCCGCATCGTGGCGGTCATAGGCAGGAAAGCGCTCCTCCGCCCACTCCTCCAAGCCGTTCTCCTGCCCGGTCTCCAGATACATAAGCTCCTTCAACCAGCGGTTGGTCAGACTTTCCGCATCCGCGACACCCGAACTGACAGAACATCCGGCACCAAGGAACCAGACAACCTTGCTGTCATGCGTCACAATACCATGCTTTAACCGACGCACGAATTCCGGCGGAGAAATGGTTCTCAATGCTGCCACGCCAATGCTCCCCATGCCCAGACGCCGGACTTCTGCCCAAGCGCCGTCAAACCTGGCCCCTAATCCCTCAAAACCGCTGACGGTCAGATAGTTACTAACAGAATTCCGGACAGATGCGTCCACTTTTTGTTAACTTTTTAATTTATGAAAAGAATACAGAATACATCCTTTTATTCAAGGGGAAAGCCTACTGTATGAGGAAAGAATTTTAACCTTGCGTTAACGATTGTATCATGGCAAAACAGTAATTCAGCATACAGATTAACGGTCGGGGGACCCTATGAGCTGGGCAGAGCGATTGGTTGCTATTAATATCGGATTATGTCTCGACTCTGGCATCGCCATTCTTGAGTCAACAATTGTAATTGACTGGGCAACCTACGGGTTTGTTTGATCCCTATGGTCCTGATGCAGAACCGCAATACGCGTAATACGGGAAACACCCGAAGCCGAAAGGAAGACTTTAACCGGTGGCTTCCTGTTCAGCATAGGCTCTAATACGATTGACCATCGCACTCAGGCCATTGCTCCGTTGCGGACTGAGATGAGCGGACAAATCCAGGCGTGATAGTTCTTCCGCAACATTTGTTTCAAGAATAGCCTGAGCTGTGCGACCCGAGAATAAAGCCTTTAAAACAGCAATCAGCCCTTTGACAATAAAGGCATCACTGTCACCCGAGAACTCGATAACAGCGTGCACTCCGGAGCCGGTTACTTTTTCATCAAGCCAAACCCGGCTGACACAGCCCTCAACGAGGGTCGCATCGGTTTTCAGGTCATCCGGAAACCCGGGCATTTGTTTACCCAAATCTATGACATAACGGTAACGCTCTTCCCAATCATCGAACAATTCGAAATTTTCAACAAGTTCATCAAACGCCTCAGCAGTCATCCGGACATCTCCCACATTCACGCTGATGAGTTAGTGTGAAACGGTGCCCGCGTCCACACGGTATCAACGCCGCCATTTTGCCCGCGGATTTGTAAGATGCCCCGGTGCGAGAGCCAGACAATAGGCCGAGACAGTCCGGCAAAATGCGACTGCCTCACGTTTTTTCAGCCCGTAAATCAGCGCCAGTGTCCAATCATCCTTCCGCCGTCTTTCAATCCGTGTCGTGCCACGCCCGCCAAGGTGACGATGCACTGCCCGCAGCTTCGACGCCGCCGCCTGTTCCGAAGAATGTGCGCCGATGAACACAGCCCAGCCGGACAGCGGAGGCGGGGCGGAGGCGACGGGCTGTGTGTGCGCTTTTTTGACAGCGGCCCGCTTGCGCGCCTTGGTAAGCTCTGCCGCATAAAGCGCTCTTTCCTCCGGAGAGATATCCGTGGCGATCAGGCGTGCCGGTGCACCGGAGCACGCCCCGATATCGGGCGGAATACCCTTTTGAACGTCGGCAGAACCAAGGACGGTACCTTCGGGCGGAATCCTGAATGCAGCCGCAATCAATCCGCGCGCGGCACGCAGTCGCGCATTCTTATCCGGATGACCGAGTGTTACGGCAATAACGCGCCTGTCATCACGTTCAACCAGAGCGGCCACGGAATACCCTGCGGCACAGGTAAACCCTGTTTTCATCCCCTGCGCACCTTTGACCCGACCGAAAAGCGGGTTGGTCGTAGGAATCCACTGTCCTGCTGCCCGAACCGAACGGCGGGAAAACATCTTCGAGCGCTCAGGGAACCGCGACAGCAAAGCGGAGGCAAGCAGCGCCATATCCCGCGCCGTAGTATATTGTCCCGTCGCAGGCAGACCCGACGGGTTCGCAAATTTCGAATTGCGCATGCCTAGCGCACGTGCAGACGCGTTCATGCGCGCAACAAAGGACGCTTCACTTCCTGCGACAGCTTCGGCAACGACCATGGCGGCATCGTTTTTTGACCCGACCACAGCCGCCCCTAATACCTCGGAAAACACAATCCGGGTTCCGGGGCGCAAACCCAGCTTCACAGGAGGTTGCCGTGCCGCAACGGAAGAAACATCAACCCGTTGATCCTCCCCGATCTCACCGGCTTCCAGCGCTTCGAATGCCACAAACGCCGTCATCAGTTTTGTCAAAGATGCAGGACGGCGCAGATCATCAGCAGCGGTTTGCGTCAATACCCGTCCGCTCGCGACATCAACGGCAATATCCGCCGCCGACAAAGGCGTCGCAAAAATTGTAATAAAAATCAGTGCCGCACGGAGCACCCCAACCATGACAATGCCTCCCGAACTGTCGCAACTTCCGGCCCGGGCGATCGGGGTCTTGCCAGCATCACAACAGGCAGGCCCATCACCCGCGCCGCCGACACTTTCGGAACAGCTCCTTTGCCGCCCGCATTGCGGGTCACCAGAACATCAATCCTGTGATCTGTCATAAGATCAATCTCTTGCTCAACCGTGAACGGACCGTCTTTTCCGGTAAAAGCATATTGTAAAGGCCTCGATACGTGGCCCCACTCACGGGTACGGATCAGATACCACCGCTCCCGATCGGTAAGAAACGGCACACGATCTGCGCTACCAAGACACAGGAAAACCCGCTTCCAACTCGGTTTTAAGTCACAAAAAGCCGCGTTGGCATTATCGGCTCCGAACCAGTGGTCTTCCGCCGATGGTTCCCATGCCTTCCTGCGCAGGCGCAGGTATGGAATGCACTGTGTCGTACAAAGTGCGGCAATCTTGCCGGGTGTTTCTCTTTCACAGGGATGCGAAGCATCAATGACGCGCTCAACGGACAATCTATCCGGTACGGCATCACCGTCGATTATAACCGCACCGTGAAGCCGTTCGTACAGCAACCGGGCCTCCCGCGATCCGGTCACAATTCCGACTGTCATCCCAGCTCCACAACCCGCACTCCCTGCGGTCCGGCGGACAGCGCGATCTGTCCGGCTTTGAGGCGCAAAGCATCCACGCCGAAAACCTCACACCGCCATCCTTGTAAGGCGGGCAGGTCAGAGGGCGCATCCTCCATGGCAAGCCGGTCGATATCCGCGGTCGATGCAATCAGCCGCGGAGCGACATCGGCATCAGCCGCCTTTGCCCGCAGCAGCGTCCGAAGCAATTCCGACAGCGCCGTTTGCGCGGCATTGGGGCGAGCGCCTCCGGCTTTCGGATATGTCAT
The DNA here is from genome assembly GCA_937927905.1 of uncultured Neomegalonema sp. Classification (GTDB taxonomy): domain Bacteria; phylum Pseudomonadota; class Alphaproteobacteria; order Rhodobacterales; family Rhodobacteraceae; genus JAHDDY01. Next base: position 4,447 of record CALFWP010000124.1, on the reverse strand, counting down.
TTCGGCAGAGCTGCTTTGTCCGGCTTGCGTCAAGGTGTTCAAAATCGCTTTTGCTGCGTCACCCGAACGGTTTTCCCGGGTCAGCAGGCGACTTTTGTTCAAAGCATCAACCGTTTCGGGCCGGGAAGCAGCAAGTTCCAGAAGGGCATCATCTTTGATAACGCGGTTGCGGGGCACATTCCGGCGCTTTGCCTCATTTTCGCGCCAGGCCGCCAGAGCACAGGCCGCCGCAAACAGCTTCGGAGACGGATTGCGCATCTTCAGCCGCCGCCATGCATCACCGTCCTCGGTGACATAGGTTGCCGGATTCGCGAGAAAATCCATTTCCTCTGAAACCCAGTGCGTCCGGCCGGCTTTGGTTACACGATCAGATAATCTTTCATAAATCAGGCGCAAATGCGTCACATCCCCGAGCGCATATTGCAGCTGTTTATCCGACAAGGGGCGCCGGGACCAATCCGTGAAGCGGCTGGATTTATCCAGCGACGCATTCACAACTTTACGCACCAGCGTTTCATACCCGACCTGATCCCCGAAACCGCAGACCATCGCGGCAACCTGCGTGTCATACAAGGGGACAGGCACGGCCCCGGCCAGGTGATGAAAAATCTCTACATCCTGTCGGGCGGCGTGAAAAACCTTAAGTACGGTCTCATCAGCCATCAGCCCGAACAGCGGATCAAGAGACAGACCCTCTGCCAGCGGATCAATGATCACGGCACCGTCGCGCTTCCAGTCATCTGTCGTTTCACCGTCCAGTTTCGGACGCCCGAGCTGTACGAGGCACAATAACGGCCAATACGTTTTTTCGCGCATAAACTCGGTATCAACCGTAATATACGGAGCACCGGCATAAGTACGGCAGATTTCAGTAAGATCATCCGTTCTGGAAATCACTTTTAACTTCATACATTCAAGTTGCCCTGGAACAGCGGGCAATGTCCTTACTTTAAGGTTTCACCATTCTTCGGATACCGTCACTCACAAAGCCCATATCCGAAAGTCCGTTCACAACGGACCACCATCATTGTCACCCCCGGCCTCTTCCAGCCGGTCAAGCACCTCCAACCAGGCACCTGTTTCCTGGGCACCACTCAATGCAAACTTTTCGCCAACTATAAATGCCGGCACCCCGCTGATGCCCATCTGCCGTGCCAGGTTTTCTTCTCTGGTCAGCATCTCACGGTCCGCATCCTCATCATAAAGGCGCGCCAGCAGGTCCGTGTCCATCCCGATACCGCCCGCAATTTCAAAAAGAACAGCCCGGTCACCGATATCCCCGCCCTGTTCGAAATAACGCACAAACAAAGCATCAACCACCGCCTGCTGATGCCCACCCGATCGGGCCCAGCGGATCAACCGGTGCGCATCAAATGTATTCGGTGTGCGGGTGATACGGTCGAAATCCACGGACAAACCGGCAGCGAAGGCCGCGTCCCTGATCCGGCCGTAAACGGTACGTGCCTGTTCCGGTCCGCCGAATTTGGTTTCCAGATAAGTCCTGCGGTCCATACCCTCACGGGGCATGTCAGGATTTAATTGGAACGGCCGCCAGAAGATCTCAAGGTTATGATCCGGCCTTTGCGCCAGGGCACGATCCAGCTTTACTTTCCCAATATAACACCAGGGGCAAATCGGGTCGGAAAGAATATCAAGGCTTGTATGTTTTACATCCATAAGTGAGGCTTCGCGCAAGAACAGTATCCGGGTCAATGCTCCAATCTTATGACGATACATCTTACACCATATGAAAACGCTGTACTTAAAGGGGAAACGGGCAATACCGGCACACGCATGGCGATGGAAATTGTGGTCGGAGCAGCGCGTATTCTGGGCGCTGATGCTCTGCTTCCGGTAGTATCGGCCCATATCGACGGATGTCTCTACCATGGCGATTCGGGGGTTCTCTATTGCGAGAAACTTGCGGCGGACGGCGCAAAAGTCTCCGTGCCCTCCACAACAAATGTCGGGGCGCTGAATCTGCTGAAGCCTGAACAGGTGCGTATCCCCCCGGATCGCCGCCGGATGGCTTTTCGGCTTATGGAAGCACATAGACGCATGGGATGCCGTCCGAGCTGGACCTGTGCGCCCTATCAGGCCGGAGCCAGACCCACCAGGGGCGCACAAATTGCGTGGGGCGAATCCAATGCGGTGGCTTTTGCCAACACGGTGCTCGGCGCACGTACAAATCGCTATGGTGATTTTTTGGATATTGCCTGTGCGATTACAGGCCGCGCACCGCTCTACGGTTTACATAAAGACGAAAATCGTTTCGGTACTCTGATCCTTGATGTCAGCGGGCTGGACATGCGATTGTTGCGCGAAGACGTGTTCTATCCGGTGCTGGGCGCATTGGTCGGGCGTCTGGCCGGTCAATGCGTGCCGGTCATCACCGGACTGGAACAATCGGCCCCGCAGGAAGATCAGCTTAAGGCCCTTTGTGCAGGGGCCGCATCGACGGGTGCCGCCGCGCTGATCCACATTACCGGCATCACTCCAGAAGCTCCCGATATCGAAACCGCCACCGGCACCATACCGGCACAAACACTCGAAACAATACGCATCACACCGCAAATGATCGCCGCCACCCGCGACAGCCTCAGCCTTGCCTCCGGTGATACCATCGACAGCGTCGCTCTGGGCAGTCCTCATTTTTCGGTAGACGAATGTCGCGCGGTTTTGCGGATACTCGATGGCCGTGCCACGGCAGTACCGGTTTTTATTTGTACGGGACGCCATGTCATGGATGCACTTGCGCAGAGCAAGTGCGACACACAACTGTCACGGCTCGGCATTGAATTCGTGGTTGATACCTGTGTCGTCGTCACGCCTATTCTGCCCGAAAACGGCAAAACCATGATGACCAACTCCGCCAAATTCGCCCATTACACCAAAGGCAATACCGGACATGATCCAGTGTTCGGATCCTTAAAGGAATGTATAGAAAGTGCAGTCGCCGGACGGCTGATACGGGATGAAGCCCTATGGTCATAAAGGGCGAATCCCTTATCGGGGGACAGGCGCATGGCACAGCACTGCGACTGGACGCTCCCATCAGTTTCTGGGGCGGGGTCAATCCGCAAACATCAGCCGTTACCCTCGCCGGTCATCCGCAGGAAGGCATGAAAATCTCGGGTAAAATGCTGATTATCGACCGGCTGATCGGGTCATCCTCATCAAGTGCGGTCATGCTGGAATTATTATACAACGGCATTGGCCCTGCAGCTCTGATAATTGGCACAAAAGATGCGATTTTACCGGTTGGCGCACTGGTCGCACAGCAAATGCAATGGTCACTGTGTCCGGTCATCATTGCCGAAGGCATACCATTTCAAAGCGGTGATAAGCTCACGCTCAATGACAACAAACTGACACGCATCAGAACAGCGGATGCACCCCGGGAACAATAAACAAACCGCCAATGGCTATGCAATCACCGCAAAAGCGTAACATAACGCTTTTAACACTATATCACGACGCGGTTTCAGGGCAAATTTTCAACCCTGGGTTAATCTCCACAGATAATTCAAAAGTCTTTGGAGCTAACATTGATGACCATCAAATATGACCGGAAAAGCATTGGCAAACGGCTCGGACTGGCCATTACCTGGTGCGGCCACACCAAGCTGGCCGGGCTTGCAGCGGAATTGAACGTTTCCGAAAGCACAGTATGCCGTTGGCGCAAAGGCCAGACGCTGACTATACAAAACGCAATACAGCTGGCGTTAAAGCTTGATATATCACTCGACTGGCTCCTGCTGGGCCGGGAACCGGACCACCGGCAGGGAGGTGACACAACCGAAGCGGAAATACTTCTGAAGGCGGCCGCCCTACTGACACATCTGGCGCACCACCCATTGCATCATACGCAATCAAATTGACTGTGGCGCAATGCTCTGCGTAATGAAAAACCCAAACGCACGCATAAGATGAAATTCTCAAACACGCTCAATCCAGGAGGATGCATTATGCCGAAAGGTGCCAAAGGGACATTTGAAATGAAATTTGAGGACGCAAAAAAGTTCTCAATCTTTGGACATGAATACGGACGCTGCTTTCGTAAATTCGACGGGCGTGCCCGTTTTTCCCGCCCGATAGAAACAGGCAATCTGACATATCAGGTCAATTTCGAAGCGGAAATGGAGTGCGCCGGTGTTTTCGGTGACTTTAAGCTGGCCTATCGCAAGACATTCGAAAGCGCACCGGAAAGCAACGACAAAACCGCATTACTGTTTGCCGAAACGCCCATTCTTTACGGCCCTGAGCCGCGTGATTTCACCATGTACAACGAACAATGTATGCGGTCGCAACACGACAGTTTTCACGCGACCCCGCAAATGCCGATGCTCAGCGCAAAGGCGGCGGTTTCCCCTGTGGCGGCGGTCAATGCCTCTGCCGTGGATAGCAGCCTGTCCTATGCACCGACCAACATTCCCAAGGAATTCAA